>NZ_JBSVXS010000509.1:0-204 GCF_054070155.1 Pseudomonas sp. SDT291_1_S447 | reverse complement strand
GCCCCTCACCCCAGCCCTCTCCCGAGGGAGAGGGAGCCGATTTGTGGGCTTTTCAGAATCTGAGTTCAACTCGATATCGCACGTCGGCGTACCTCTTCCAAACACCTCGATCAGTCCCTCTCCCTCCGCGAAAGGCAGCCGATTTGTGAGCTTTTCAAAGCCTGAGTTCGACTCGGTATTTCACGTCGGCGTACCTCCCCCAAA
>NZ_JBSVXS010000508.1:0-204 GCF_054070155.1 Pseudomonas sp. SDT291_1_S447 | reverse complement strand
TCCTGACATCCTGCTCCCAAAGCAGGCGCGCTACCGGACTGCGCTATACCCCGGTAAAAAAAAGGCGACCTTTCAAAGATCGCCTTCTTCGATCAGCGCTTTTGGCCTCTGATCTTAAGATTCGATCCCAGCGCTAACTGGTTTCAAAAATGGTGGGTCGTGTGGGATTCGAACCTACGACCAATTGGTTAAAAGCCAACTGCT
>NZ_JBSVXS010000507.1:0-206 GCF_054070155.1 Pseudomonas sp. SDT291_1_S447 | reverse complement strand
ATTCGGTATTGAAGGCGCGGTCCTCTTCCAGCAGCGCGTCGATCTCGACTGCGAGCACGTGGGCCATCAGTTGCAGGATCTCTTCACGCTCGTAGCCGACCAGGGTCAGCTTGTTGAACGTGGCCTTGGCGGCCGGTGGGTTTTCGCTCTCGATCTGGTTCTCGATCGCTTCGATCAGGGTGGTTTCGGCGAATTCTTCTTCGTCG
>NZ_JBSVXS010000506.1:0-206 GCF_054070155.1 Pseudomonas sp. SDT291_1_S447 | reverse complement strand
CGCGTGCCCTGGGTGCCATTGGCCGGCACGATCAGCCGCGCCGGGCTGGCCATCAAGCCGTCACGGGCAGCTGCGCCGACCTGGTTCTGCAAAGGCACTTCGCGGTAGCTGCCGTCGTCGTCGTAGATCATTTCAAGGATATTGACCTTGACGAACGCGGTGGACGTACCGCCATTGAATACCCGTTTCATGTAGGTACTTTTATC
>NZ_JBSVXS010000505.1:0-206 GCF_054070155.1 Pseudomonas sp. SDT291_1_S447 | reverse complement strand
GTCGGCCCGGAAGTGCGCGTGGCCATCGCCATGCCGCGCAGTGCCGAAATCATGGTGGCGTTCCTGGCAGTGATGAAAGCCGGTGGCGTGTATGTGCCGCTGGACGTGGAATACCCGCGTGACCGTCTGCTGTACATGATGCAGGACAGCCGTGCGAAGTTGCTGTTGACCCACACGGCGGTGCAGCAGCAACTGCCGGTGGCCGA
>NZ_JBSVXS010000504.1:0-207 GCF_054070155.1 Pseudomonas sp. SDT291_1_S447 | reverse complement strand
CAGTGACGGGCTCGCCAGTCGTGGTAACCCTGTCGAACGGTCAGACCATCACCATCGGCGTCGGCCAGACCACAGGGACCGCGACCACCACCGCGCCTAACGATGCATTGACCGGCCATGCACCGCTGACCAACTCGATCACCAACGTAACGGGCGGCAACTACGAAAATCTGGTGGCCGACAAAACCCCGGTCAGCACCACCGTGA
>NZ_JBSVXS010000503.1:0-208 GCF_054070155.1 Pseudomonas sp. SDT291_1_S447 | reverse complement strand
AAGGGCGTGCCGGGCGTCAGTTCAGCCTTGGCCGAACGCTTGACCGGTGGGCGCTACATCGACGTGGATATCGACCGGGCAGCGGCCGCGCAATACGGACTGAACATCGCCGATGTGCAGTCGATTGTGTCGGGTGCCATCGGCGGGGAAACCATTGGCGAAACCGTGGAAGGCCTGGCGCGCTTCCCGATCAGCCTGCGCTATCCGA
>NZ_JBSVXS010000502.1:0-208 GCF_054070155.1 Pseudomonas sp. SDT291_1_S447 | reverse complement strand
ATGTTGTAGACAAAACCGTCACGTGCGTCATAACCGACCTTGCCGCGCCCGATGGTGTTGATCGAAGCGCCTTGCTCCACCACGATACTGCCAGTGGAAGCGACCAGGAACACTTCCGGCGCCGCCAGGGTTGCGCCATCGCGAAGAATCAGCGCACCCGTGGTGCCAGCCGCCAGGTTGATGTAGTTACCGCCCTGGCCATAGTTGA
>NZ_JBSVXS010000501.1:0-208 GCF_054070155.1 Pseudomonas sp. SDT291_1_S447 | reverse complement strand
GCCGGACCTTTCGCCGTTGACCAATGAGCAGTTGCCGGACGAGTTGCCGGCCCACGACTTCTACTTCCGTGGTGACCAACACTGGACCCCGTATGGCGCCCAGCGCACCGCGAAAATCGTTGGCGAGAAAGTACGCGCCATGCCTGAGTTCGCGGATATTCCCAAGCGCGAATTCGAGACCAAACGCTCCGGACGCATGGGCAAGACC
>NZ_JBSVXS010000500.1:0-208 GCF_054070155.1 Pseudomonas sp. SDT291_1_S447 | reverse complement strand
ACCGCCCCCGGAGCAATGCGCGTCCGGCAACAAAAAGTCCTTGCGAAAAATTGACACCCCGCTACAGCCCAGTAAATACGCGGGTTCCAGAAGGCCACTAATGGCAGGCGCGGAACAACTTGTCCGTAACTCTCCGAAAAACGCGTACATTTTGGCACTACATATTGAGTCAAAACCCGCCATTGTTTGTCTTAGCCACTACATTTCC
>NZ_JBSVXS010000499.1:0-208 GCF_054070155.1 Pseudomonas sp. SDT291_1_S447 | reverse complement strand
AAGTAGTGGTAGTAGGCAGCTTGAACATGGACCTGGTGACCCGCGCCAGCCGGCTGCCGCGTGCCGGTGAAACGCTCATCGGGCAGACATTTTCCACCGTACCTGGCGGGAAGGGCGCGAACCAGGCGGTCGCTTCGGCGCGGCTGGGCGCTGAGGTTTCGATGATCGGCTGTGTGGGCACGGACGCCTATGGCACCCAATTGCGTGA
>NZ_JBSVXS010000498.1:0-208 GCF_054070155.1 Pseudomonas sp. SDT291_1_S447 | reverse complement strand
GTGGGTGGCTTTGCCGCCTTGCTTGAGCTTGAACAGGTTGAGGTGATGGCGATACCAGCGGCTCAGACCGTAGAGCACCAGGATGGCGAACACGGCAAACAGCCCAAACCAGGCGATATGGCTCTGACCGTAGGGAATGATGATCGCGGCCGCCAGCAAGGGGCCGAAAGCGCTGCCGGTGTTGCCACCGACCTGGAAGGTCGATTGA
>NZ_JBSVXS010000497.1:0-209 GCF_054070155.1 Pseudomonas sp. SDT291_1_S447 | reverse complement strand
AGACCAGCATGGCGATGGTTTGCAGCAACAGCGACACGCCAATCCCGCTGATCAGGGGCGCCAGGCGCGGAGCATGGCGCAGGCGGCGATAGGCGACGCGTTCAATGACCACCGCGAGTACCGCGCAAAACGCCATGGCCACCACGGTTGCACAGAGCAGCACCAGTACTGGCGGCAGTTCTGGAAAGGTCGCCTGCAACAGGCGAACC
>NZ_JBSVXS010000496.1:0-209 GCF_054070155.1 Pseudomonas sp. SDT291_1_S447 | reverse complement strand
ACGGGGTCCTCGGCACGCAAGCCCAGTTCCAGCCGGGCCTTGAGCGCAGCCAGCGGTGTGCGCAGCTCATGGGCCGCATCAGCGATAAATTGCGCCTGGCGCTCAAACTGACCGCGCAGGCGTTCGGTGAAGTGGTTGAGGGAGCGCACCAGTGGCCCAAACTCATGCTGCACTTCCACCAATGGCAATGGACGCAAGTCGTCAGGCTG
>NZ_JBSVXS010000495.1:0-209 GCF_054070155.1 Pseudomonas sp. SDT291_1_S447 | reverse complement strand
CAAGAACAAAATGGAGGGCAAATACAACATCTATGCTGATCCAGGCAGCAGGTTGCTGATGACCGATGCCGGAGGGGATGGCTTGACGCTGGTCGAGCGTGCTTACCCCGGCCTCAAACTGTTTCCGGACGGCGCCAACGCATCCACCCAGCTGGACATTCCGGCCACCGCCGCCATCGACTGGGTGCATGTGTTCAACGACCGATTCA
>NZ_JBSVXS010000494.1:0-210 GCF_054070155.1 Pseudomonas sp. SDT291_1_S447 | reverse complement strand
CAGGCCCATCTCCAAGCCGGTACCAGCGCCGCCGCCGCCACAGAAGAAGTCGACAACGATCTCATCGTCCTGAGGGTTGAAGCCGAGTCCGTATTGGGTTTTGAAATCGAAGGGGTTTTTCTTCTGTTGGGCGGACATAGGAGATCCTCGCAACCTTTAGCGATGTTCTGCATAATCGGTCGATTAAATTGTGGGTTGACGGCAATGAAA
>NZ_JBSVXS010000493.1:0-210 GCF_054070155.1 Pseudomonas sp. SDT291_1_S447 | reverse complement strand
CGCCCGCGCCGGACCCGAGGCCACGCTGAAACGCTGGTCGAGCATGCCCAACTGGCGCCAGGCGCGGGCGTGTTCTTCATCGCTGGCCAGCCATTTATCGAATTCTTCACGCTCAATTACGCTGCCGTCGCCCGAATCGAGGGACAGCTGCCAGGCAATCGCCGCATCCAGCACGCGGGCCGAGACGGGTTTGGAGCTGATCACCGTCAC
>NZ_JBSVXS010000492.1:0-210 GCF_054070155.1 Pseudomonas sp. SDT291_1_S447 | reverse complement strand
ACCACCATGGCCAATACGGGGCGGCGGATAAAAACGTCTGTGAACTTCATGGCTCAGTGCCCTGCCGGCAGGTTTTTGTCCGGGCTGATGGCAATCGGGGTGCCGTTGTCCAGTTTGAGCTGACCGGCGCTGACCACCTGCTCACCGGCTTTCAAGCCCTTGCTCACCAGTACCAGGCCGCCCCGACGTTCGCCGGTTTCCACAAAACGC
>NZ_JBSVXS010000491.1:0-210 GCF_054070155.1 Pseudomonas sp. SDT291_1_S447 | reverse complement strand
AATGTACCTACGATCGACACCGGTACCGCAATTAGTGGGATTATCGATGCCCGCCAGGTCTGCAGGAACAGTACCACCACCAGCACGATCAGCATCATTGCTTCGAGCAGGGTATGCTGCACGGAGTTGATCGACTCGCGCACAAACACCGTGGGGTCCCAGACGCTCTTGTACTGCACACCTTCGGGAAAGTCCTTGGACAGGCTATCG
>NZ_JBSVXS010000490.1:0-210 GCF_054070155.1 Pseudomonas sp. SDT291_1_S447 | reverse complement strand
AGAAAAAATGCCTGGCGACCTTGATCTCAGGCCGATAGAAACCGTTGACCAGTTTATTTATAGCCACTTCATCCGTATGTTCCAGTAAACGCTGGTTTGACGCCGGGGAAAAATTTCGCAGATCCCGAATGAGGGATAACCCAATGCCCGCCTTCATGTCTTCGCCAGAAAATACCGTTTCGAAGGGTTGGAGTTTGCGCTTTGATAGCT
>NZ_JBSVXS010000489.1:0-210 GCF_054070155.1 Pseudomonas sp. SDT291_1_S447 | reverse complement strand
GACGCAGGAAAATTGAGTATTCATGGCGGATCTGTCACCAGGCTAGGTCAGAGGGCACGCAAGAACGGTGACGGGTTTTTACCTCTGTTCACCGATTCGCTCTCTGGAAGCAAGTTACACGCCAGTGCGTGTCAGTCCTGAGCGACTACGTCGCGTAGGACAAATTTCATCCCCGCGCTTTCATACAGCTGGCGAGCACGCCCATTGCTC
>NZ_JBSVXS010000488.1:0-211 GCF_054070155.1 Pseudomonas sp. SDT291_1_S447 | reverse complement strand
AAAAGTAATGCAGACACCAACAGCACCGTCAGGCCGAACACAAAGCGGTCGCCCAGCTTGAGGATCGCCGCCAGGCGCTCTACCCAGACTAGATCAAGCTGCGCCTGTTGCACCTTGGGCATCTCTGCGAGTTTTTGCCGCAGGGCTTCCAGCGCCGGCTTGTCGACTTCATTCGGCGTCACCAGTACCACGCCCGGCAGCGGGTTCTGTG
>NZ_JBSVXS010000487.1:0-211 GCF_054070155.1 Pseudomonas sp. SDT291_1_S447 | reverse complement strand
CCATGCTCGCAGCCACGATAAGGGTTGATGGAGCGATCGAACGGCAAGTCCGGCGAGTTATTGCGGGTGATGATGCTCTTGGCCGTCTCGATACGCACTTCGGTGCCCTGGGTCGGTGGCACTTCCTGAAACCAGCCATCGTCCTCGGCCACGCTCACCGTAGGCGCAAAGCGGTTATGCAGGTTGGTGGCCGTGCCCCGGCCACGGGGCG
>NZ_JBSVXS010000486.1:0-211 GCF_054070155.1 Pseudomonas sp. SDT291_1_S447 | reverse complement strand
AACTGGGCGCCGCCGCCAACGGGCGCTTGCTGGCATTGGGGCACACCGCCATTGGTCAGACTTCGCGCTTCGAAGACTTCAGCGAACACGTCGTGGAATGGAGCGGCATGCTCTACCACTGCGACAACGTGCAGCTTACTTATAAGTTGGTGCCCTTGGACGTGTTCACGCCGCTGGACATGCGTGCGCCCGGCGCAGCGCTCGGCGTGAT
>NZ_JBSVXS010000485.1:0-211 GCF_054070155.1 Pseudomonas sp. SDT291_1_S447 | reverse complement strand
AGACGTGCTGCTGTCGGGGTTTTCCAACAAGCGTTTCTACGGCCAGTTCCAGACCTTCACCTTGCCGCTGCTGGCGCTTCCCTTGTTGATCCCCACGCTTTCTCGCTCACTCAAGGTTGCCGTGTTTGCGCTGCTGTGCACCTGGTGGCTGATCGCAATTGCTGGTGGCACGCGTGGCACCTGGCTTGGCATGGGCGTGGCGGGGGGCGTG
>NZ_JBSVXS010000484.1:0-211 GCF_054070155.1 Pseudomonas sp. SDT291_1_S447 | reverse complement strand
ACAGCAAGCCGTCTTCCATGACCTGGGGCGTTACTGTGCGGTGATCGTCGTCAGCAAGCCTGCGGCACGCCTTGCCGTGGCGCAGCTGGATCGCGCATGGCCGCAGCTGACGTGGTTCAGTGTCGGCGCCGCCACGGCGCAGGTATTGGCCGATCAGGGCCTGAATGTTAAGTATCCGCCTACTGGCGACGACAGCGAGGCTTTGCTTCAA
>NZ_JBSVXS010000483.1:0-211 GCF_054070155.1 Pseudomonas sp. SDT291_1_S447 | reverse complement strand
CCCCTGTTACCGCCGTGAAAGGGCGGTGTCCTAGGCCACTAGACGAAGGGGACACGCTACCCGGAACACATGGTGTGTGTTTCGGTGTCCAGATCCGCATCCGAAGACTTGGCTCTGGTTTCACTCAGCACCGCCCGAAAGCACTGCTGTTTAAAATTGGAGCGGGAAACGAGACTCGAACTCGCGACCCCGACCTTGGCAAGGTCGTGCT
>NZ_JBSVXS010000482.1:0-212 GCF_054070155.1 Pseudomonas sp. SDT291_1_S447 | reverse complement strand
CGACGGCGAACAGGTGGCCCAGGCGTGTGCCTTGGCGTGGGCGGCGTTTGATAAGTACCGCGAAACGTCGCTGGAGGCGCGTGCCAGCTTTCTTGAAGCCATCGCCACGCAGATCGAAGCCCTGGGTGATGAGCTGATCGAACGTGCCGTTGCCGAAACCGGCCTGCCCCACGCGCGCATCCAAGGCGAACGCGGGCGCACCTGCGGCCAAC
>NZ_JBSVXS010000481.1:0-212 GCF_054070155.1 Pseudomonas sp. SDT291_1_S447 | reverse complement strand
CCATGCTGGTGATCTCGCCGGACTGCTGCTCCATGCCTTCATACGCACCACCGGACAACCCGGACAACGCCTGGGCGCGGCTGTTGACCTCTTCGGCCGCCTTGCGGATATGCGAGACCATGGTCGACAGCGCTTCACCCATCTGGTTGAAGCTGCGCGCCAGTTGACCGATTTCGTCATGGCTGGACACACTCAGGCGTGCGCTCAAGTCG
>NZ_JBSVXS010000480.1:0-212 GCF_054070155.1 Pseudomonas sp. SDT291_1_S447 | reverse complement strand
CCTTACGCAGCGAACTCGGCAGTGGCGACACTTCTTCGATCCGCCGTGGCAGCCAGCGCAGGCCAAGCAGGATCAGCACCGTGGTCACCACTTCCACCACCAGTTGGGTCAGCGCCAGGTCCGGCGCCGAGAACCACACAAAGGTCACGCAGGTCATCAGGCCGCACACGCTGACCATGGTCAGGGCCGCCAGCCGGTGGTACTTGGCTTGC
>NZ_JBSVXS010000479.1:0-212 GCF_054070155.1 Pseudomonas sp. SDT291_1_S447 | reverse complement strand
GCGGTGTGTTGGAAGCGCAAGCTCGCGCGTTGAATCCGGGGTTCCTCAAACGCATGGAGCACGGCCTGCCCTTCGTGCGGGTCAAGCTGGCGATGAGCCTGGACGGCCGCACCGCGATGGCCAGTGGTGAAAGCCAGTGGATCACCGGCCCAGCCGCTCGCGCCGCCGTGCAACGCCTGCGTGCCGAGGCCAGCGTAGTGCTGACTGGCGCC
>NZ_JBSVXS010000478.1:0-212 GCF_054070155.1 Pseudomonas sp. SDT291_1_S447 | reverse complement strand
GCGAACTCAGGCGGACGTTGGCTGCGCTGCTGCAAAGCGAGGCGCAACTGCGAGAATTGTCTGCTCACCTGGAAACCGTACGCGAGGAAGAAAAGGCGCGTATTGCCCGTGAGGTGCACGACGAACTGGGGCAAATGCTCACCGTGCTCAAGCTCGAAACCTCCATGTGCGAATTGGCTTATGCGCAACTCGACCCCGGCTTGCATGAACGC
>NZ_JBSVXS010000477.1:0-212 GCF_054070155.1 Pseudomonas sp. SDT291_1_S447 | reverse complement strand
CCAGGTGCGCGTGCAGGTCCACCTGCCAGTCGCACAGTTGCAGTTGCCAGTGCAGGCGCACGCCGTCCTCGTCGGTGCGGCTGTCGAGCAGCTTCCAGTCGATCAAGCGCGCCCACCCATGGGACGGCCAGGCGTTTTCGCTCGGGTGGCGGCCATACCACGGCCAGCAGACCGGCACGCCGCCACGAATGGCGCCCACCTGCGGCCACTTC
>NZ_JBSVXS010000476.1:0-212 GCF_054070155.1 Pseudomonas sp. SDT291_1_S447 | reverse complement strand
ACCGCTGCGCAACAATGGCGAATGTTCTTTGAGGCGTGCCGAGAAAGCCTCCATGCTTTCGTCGGTGCGCACCTTGTTGAGGATCACACCGAGTACTTTCGGGTCTTTCGGGCCGCCGAACAGCTGGGCCTGCAGTTCCACGCGCCCGGAGAGCTCGGTGAGCACTTCGTTTTCCGGGGCGGACACCAGGATCACTTCCGCATCCAGGCTCT
>NZ_JBSVXS010000475.1:0-212 GCF_054070155.1 Pseudomonas sp. SDT291_1_S447 | reverse complement strand
GGCCCAGCCAAAGGGCAACAAAACAGGGCGACAGTCTGGCAAGTTCGAGGGCCGGCTTTCAACCAATGCCCCCATTTTTATAACCACTCAGACGCAGCGCCCGAAGCCGCTGCGTTCTGAGCCTAGCACTTAGCCCTGCAATGCCGCCAAAGTCAGGTCCAGGCACTGGCGAGCCTTGGTCACCAGCTCGTCGATTTCTGCCTTGCTGATCA
>NZ_JBSVXS010000474.1:0-212 GCF_054070155.1 Pseudomonas sp. SDT291_1_S447 | reverse complement strand
CCTTGCAACGTTTGATCTGGTATTGCAGGCACGGCCGGGTGCGGTTCTTGTAGAAACTGTCTTCGCACTGGCGCACAAAAAACGTCTTTTGCAACAGGCTCAGGCTTTCACGGATCGCGCCAGCGCTAGGGTACGGCCCGAAATACTTGCCCTTCTGCTTCTTCGCACCCCGGTGAATACTCAGGCGTGGGAAGTTGCCGTCGGATAAAAAC
>NZ_JBSVXS010000473.1:0-212 GCF_054070155.1 Pseudomonas sp. SDT291_1_S447 | reverse complement strand
AACTGGGCCAGAGCGCCCGCGTGTTCATACAGGTCGACGGCGATATTCCTCTCTCGGTCCCTTTGTCGGCCCTTAGCGCGGAGAACGGTGCGTCCTACGTGTGGCGTGTACAGCCAGACAACACCCTCAAGCGCACACCCGTGCGCATCGGTGCCTTCGGTGAAAAAACCGTGCCGGTACTGGAAGGTTTGAGCCCTACGGATTGGGTCATT
>NZ_JBSVXS010000472.1:0-213 GCF_054070155.1 Pseudomonas sp. SDT291_1_S447 | reverse complement strand
CGCCCTGGGTGGTGTCGCAGCACAGCGAGATGCTGCAACCCACCGGCCTGGCCCACGCCGATGTGACCTGGGTGAGCCATTGCGTGCCGGGCACCGAGGGCTTCACCTTGCTCGACGAATTGCCCACGCCTTATGACTACGACTACTTCATCTGGAAAGGCGTGGAACCCGACCTGCACCCCTACGGCGCCTGCTACCACGACCTGCACGACA
>NZ_JBSVXS010000471.1:0-214 GCF_054070155.1 Pseudomonas sp. SDT291_1_S447 | reverse complement strand
CCGGCGGGGTCGCGAAATACAAGTCGCCGTACGTGTCGTTTTCGAACAACCAGATAGCCCGCGCCGCCAGCCACCGGCAGATCTGCTGTTTATCCTCGGCTGGCATGCGGCTGCCGTGGGGAATGTTCACGGTGGATGACAGTATCGCCAGGCAGATGGGCTCACGTTCGAGCAGTTCATTGAGCACGCGCAGGTCGAAGCGGCCGTCGGCGTC
>NZ_JBSVXS010000470.1:0-214 GCF_054070155.1 Pseudomonas sp. SDT291_1_S447 | reverse complement strand
CACCAAGAACGTTGGGATGGCAGCGGCTTCCCCGATCACCTCAAAGGCGAAGCGATTCCCGCCGGTTCGCGCCTGTTGAAACTGGCGGTGGATTTCATCGAGTTGCAAAAGGGCTTGATCCTGGAGCGGCAGATGAACAGCGACGAAGCGCTGCTGTACATCCGCAAGTACGCGGGCCGGCTGTATGACCCGGTGATGGTCGAAGACTTTGTGC
>NZ_JBSVXS010000469.1:0-214 GCF_054070155.1 Pseudomonas sp. SDT291_1_S447 | reverse complement strand
CCAATCGGGACGACACTTCGTTGAGCACCCGATCACCGGCAGCGTGCCCGAGCAGGTCATTGACCGGCTTGAATCGGTCGAGGTCCAGGCTGAGCATCACCAGCGGCTGCTCCGAGGTAGGCATGGCCTTGAACTTGCCTTCCAGAAACGCTTGCAGGCGTGTGCGGTTGGGCAGCCCGGTCAGGGCGTCGTGTTGGGATAAAAACTCGATGCG
>NZ_JBSVXS010000468.1:0-214 GCF_054070155.1 Pseudomonas sp. SDT291_1_S447 | reverse complement strand
CAACCGCCTCCAGGCAAAACGAATGGTAATCCCCCCATTTCTAATACACGTCAGAGATAGACGTCAGGCCACTAAGGCCAACTTCTTTTTAGGGGTGATGCCTCCAAGTGCCATATTCGAGCGCTCGTAATTGTATGTCGAGATCCAGTGTGTGCCGTAACCCTTAACGTCCGCTATCGATTCAAACAGATAATGCCCCAGCCAGTCGTAACGC
>NZ_JBSVXS010000467.1:0-214 GCF_054070155.1 Pseudomonas sp. SDT291_1_S447 | reverse complement strand
TCCAATTCCGGGAATGCTGGTGTCGTACAGGTAGTATCCTAGATACGGATAAGACACTGTCTGATTCAAGCTAACAATCGGTGTAGTACAAGTAAAACCCCATGGCACCGGAAACTCTAGAATAAACTCTCCAGAGAACAATACCTCGCCGATTGGGACATCTACATTGAGTGGTGGAATATTTACAGGCTGTGCAATACCGAAAGGCGTTGCA
>NZ_JBSVXS010000466.1:0-214 GCF_054070155.1 Pseudomonas sp. SDT291_1_S447 | reverse complement strand
CAGAAAGACGTGACCGATACGGTTCAACATGGAAAGGATTCCTGTGGGTCGTGAGTAAGGTTTCAAGCGCGCGCCAGGGCCAGCCGAGGGGTGACGGAGGTTTGGCGGGACTGGTCGGAAAACATCAGGCTGGTGTCGACGTCGGCACCGTACAAATCATTGAGGAAGTGGCTGCTCATCTCGCTGCCCTGGCCGTCGAAATGAATACGCCCAC
>NZ_JBSVXS010000465.1:0-214 GCF_054070155.1 Pseudomonas sp. SDT291_1_S447 | reverse complement strand
TGTCTTGCGGGGTACGTCGACCTGGAAGATTTTGGTGATTATGGTTTTGGTGAAGGGCCTTGGGGATTATGGCTTTGGTGATTCTGGGGGTTGCGAGTAGAAGCGGCCCTCACCCCAGCCCTCTCCCGGAGGGAGAGGGGGCCGACCGAGGTGTCTTGTGGGGTACGTCGACCTGGAAGATTTTGGTGATTATGGTTTTGGTGAAGGGCCTTGG
>NZ_JBSVXS010000464.1:0-215 GCF_054070155.1 Pseudomonas sp. SDT291_1_S447 | reverse complement strand
ACGCCGCCAATGGCGTGAGTGACTACGATAACCCGCTGTACACGCCGATCCGTGAGACTGAATACAACGTCGAACTCAACTACGGTTTCCACGTCACCAACTGGCTGACCGTGCGTCCAAACCTGCAATACGTCGTGCAGCCTGGCGGCGTGGATAAAGTCGACAACGCGTTGGTAGCCGGCCTGAAAATTCAGTCTACGTTCTAACGTTGTTGC
>NZ_JBSVXS010000463.1:0-216 GCF_054070155.1 Pseudomonas sp. SDT291_1_S447 | reverse complement strand
CCCGCCAGTTATCGTGACGTAGGACAATTCGCCCTGAGCACTTCCTGGTTAACATGGCCGTTTCAGGTGCCCCTGTCCTGGCTGGTGCCGGACGCAGACAGCGCAATATATGCCATACCGAAACTGACGCGCGTGCCGAAGCTGTTGTTCCACAGCCTGGACGACCCGATCGTGCCGGTGGCCAATGGCATCCGCCTCTACCAGGCCGCGCCACCA
>NZ_JBSVXS010000462.1:0-216 GCF_054070155.1 Pseudomonas sp. SDT291_1_S447 | reverse complement strand
GCCAGGTCGCGCAGCACCGAGGCTTTCAATTGGGTCAGGGACAGCACGCGTTTGTCGGCGCTTTCCTTGGGATTGGTTGGATCGTCGTCGGTCAGCCGGTCCAACAGGGACGGTTGCAGACGGTCGCGGGAAGCGATTTCAGTGACCACCAAAGCGGCTCCACGGACGGGGTGTGAGAGGGACAAGTGGGCTGTGGCCGTGGCGCGAAGCCACGGC
>NZ_JBSVXS010000461.1:0-216 GCF_054070155.1 Pseudomonas sp. SDT291_1_S447 | reverse complement strand
CCAGGTGCCAGGCCAGGTTGCCGCCGTTGCCATGCAAATGCAGCACCGTGCCCTTGAGCGGTACACCGGGCTTGGCCGGCAACCACCAGGCATGGAGCTTCACGCCGTCGGCAGTGGTCAAGGTCACGTCACGGTAGTACAGGTGGGCTTTTTCCGGCGTGAACGGCAGGCCGGGCTCGGGGTAGAACAGCAGCGAGCTGCAGCCGTTCAATGTGA
>NZ_JBSVXS010000460.1:0-216 GCF_054070155.1 Pseudomonas sp. SDT291_1_S447 | reverse complement strand
AACCACCGAATTCAAACCTGATTGCCCGCAAGTTGGCGAGTATGAAGCGTGGTTTTTACGCATCCCCCAGGTATCTCGAACTGTCCGGGGAGCCGGAGCAACCTGCCCAACTCATCAATCATGAATGCCTCAGAATGCGCGGCTCCGGTTCTGACCGCTGGACGCTCACCAGTGAAGCAGGGAGCGTACAGGTGGAGGTCGGTGGACGTTTTGAAC
>NZ_JBSVXS010000459.1:0-216 GCF_054070155.1 Pseudomonas sp. SDT291_1_S447 | reverse complement strand
GGAGTTGAAGATGTTCAGGCCCTTGTTTTCCATGGCGCCCATGTTGAAGTCGTTCACCGCCACGATCATGAAGATGTCGAGGTCGTACTCGCGACCGTAGGTTTCTTCGTCCCAGCGCATGGATTTTTTCAGGCTGGTCATGGCGTGCTGGCACTTGTCGATGTTTTCCGGCTCGACGTAGATGCGCAGCGCCACTTCACGATCCGTCATGGTGGT
>NZ_JBSVXS010000458.1:0-216 GCF_054070155.1 Pseudomonas sp. SDT291_1_S447 | reverse complement strand
CGGTTCGACGCTCGCCATTACCGGCTGGACGTGACCCAGGCGCCGCTGCTGCGCCTGGCCTGGGCGAAGGACCCGGCGAAGGAGCGCATCGTCGCCATGCTGCTGTTCCATCACATGGCCCTGGATCACAGTGCCCTGGAAGTGGTGCGCCATGAAATGCAGGCGTTCCTGCGGGGCGACGCCGGGCAACTGGGTCATGCCGTGCCGTTTCGCAAC
>NZ_JBSVXS010000457.1:0-217 GCF_054070155.1 Pseudomonas sp. SDT291_1_S447 | reverse complement strand
CCGGGATTTCCGGGTCGGGCAAGTCCAGCCTGGTCAGCCAGGCGCTGCTGGAGCTGGTGGGCGCCGGTCTTGGCCGCGTGGTGGAAAACGACGAAGAACCGAGCCTGGAAGACGACGCGCCGCAAACCAGCGGCGGGCACATCAGCGCCGGGCTGGAGCATGTCCGACGCCTGGTGCAGGTGGACCAGAAGCCCATCGGCCGCACCCCGCGCTCGAA
>NZ_JBSVXS010000456.1:0-217 GCF_054070155.1 Pseudomonas sp. SDT291_1_S447 | reverse complement strand
CAAGGAACGCCTGCGCTTGCCCATGGAGTTGCATGCCCTGGAGGACGAGGCCTATGCCCAGGTGCGTCGACTGGAATGGGTGATAAAACTGACGGTGACTTTTGCGATACCCGTGACCTTATGCCTGATTGCCTGGCTGGTCTTTCTGGGCCAACGCCGTCGCCGGCTGAAAGCCGGCAGCGTCATTCACTGAACGCTCAACGACGGGCGATCAGCC
>NZ_JBSVXS010000455.1:0-217 GCF_054070155.1 Pseudomonas sp. SDT291_1_S447 | reverse complement strand
CTGTTCAGGAGTTACCGCAATGTTCAATAACTGGTCCGACTTGCTGCCTACCGTGAAGAAAGCCTTTGGCGCGCTGGGCAAGAGCAACCCGAAGATGGTCAAAGCCTACATGGCGCTGGGCGAAGCCGCCGAAGAAAACAACGTGCTCGACGCCAAGACCCGTGAACTGATCTCCATCGCCGTGGCCATCACCACCCGCTGCGATGGCTGCATCGGC
>NZ_JBSVXS010000454.1:0-217 GCF_054070155.1 Pseudomonas sp. SDT291_1_S447 | reverse complement strand
CTGTGCCAGGTCGATCTTGCCTTTGAAACGTTTTTGCAGGCTGTGCCACAGTTTCAGCACGTCCAGGGTCAGGCGCGCCAGGCGTTCGGCGTGTTCGGTCCAACTGCCACGCTTGCGCTCAGCCAAGGCGGCCAGGCCAGCACCATCGCGCGGCAGGCTGGCTTCGCCTTCGAGTACGCAGGTGTCGAGGCTGGCCAGCAAGATGTCTTCCACTAGC
>NZ_JBSVXS010000453.1:0-217 GCF_054070155.1 Pseudomonas sp. SDT291_1_S447 | reverse complement strand
ACAAGGGCTCAAACGCGTCTACATCGAGTACCTGCCCCGCGACCTGTTCTATCACAAGCTGAAAATCCTCAGTAACAAGCTCCCTGGAGACAAGGCCAAAGCCCTGGGCCAGATCAAGCAGCAACTGGCCGCCGTTGACGATGTCCTGGGCCTCTCGGGCGCAGACTTCAACTACAGCAAATTGCTGGATGAAACCCGTCGGCTCAACGTCGAGATC
>NZ_JBSVXS010000452.1:0-217 GCF_054070155.1 Pseudomonas sp. SDT291_1_S447 | reverse complement strand
CCTGGGTGTCGCTGCTGGTCTGCTGGATGATCTGGATTCTCAACGCCTACGACCGTGAGATCGTGCTGCGCTTGGGGCCGACCATTTCCAAGCATTTCGATTTATCCGCCGACCAATGGGGCACCGTGGCTACCGTGGTGATGCTGGCCCTGGCGCTGCTGGATATTCCCGGTTCGATGTGGAGCGACCGTTATGGTGGCGGCTGGAAACGTGCGCG
>NZ_JBSVXS010000451.1:0-218 GCF_054070155.1 Pseudomonas sp. SDT291_1_S447 | reverse complement strand
CACCAAAAGTAATGCGCAGCGCCAGCTTCATGACCTCTGGGTCCATCTCCATCGACTTGCCCACCTGCAACCCCGGCGTGGTGCTGCAGCCATGGGTATCCGGGCCCAGCCAGGGGTCGCCGACTTCCACCCAGCGACCCGGTGCGAACCAGGCCACGCCGTTGACTTGCATGCGCTGGACTTCGCCCGGATTGAAGCGTTCATGGGCACGGAACCAG
>NZ_JBSVXS010000450.1:0-218 GCF_054070155.1 Pseudomonas sp. SDT291_1_S447 | reverse complement strand
CGCGGTCAAGCAAAACCAAGGATTTACCCTGGCAACCACCCAGGCGATCTGGCCGGATCATCCAGAAAAGGTCCTCGGCTGCACCCAGGCGTTCGTCGACCAGTATCCAAACACGGCACGCGTGCTGGTGAGGGCGATCCTGGAGGCCAGCCGGTTTATCGAAGAAAACACTGAAAACCGCCGCTCCACCGCTCAATTGCTCAGTGGCCGCGACTACC
>NZ_JBSVXS010000449.1:0-219 GCF_054070155.1 Pseudomonas sp. SDT291_1_S447 | reverse complement strand
GGTTTGTGTTCGCTGGTGAGGCCTGCGGCCTGGGTGCCGCCGCTGGCGATCAGCATGGACATCGCCAGGCCCGACAGCAGGTATCGAGGGTGCTTCATGATCGAACTTCCTTTTGTTGTTTTGAGTGGAATAGTTCTACTAATGTGCGATATTTTGTCGATATAGCAGCGAATTTATAGCCTTTAACGCCATTTTTGCAAAATAAAATAAGACTAATTA
>NZ_JBSVXS010000448.1:0-219 GCF_054070155.1 Pseudomonas sp. SDT291_1_S447 | reverse complement strand
CCTTTGAAGAATGGCTCGATGGCCTGCTCGACGAGCTGGCGGTGCAGCTGTCCACCCGCGCGCCGTTATTGCTGGTGCTGGATGATTACCATCTGGCCCAGGGGCCCGTGCTTGACCGTTGCCTGCAATTTTTCCTCAATCATCTGCCTGATGGCCTGGTGGTATTGGTCACTAGCCGTCAGCGGCCGGACTGGCATCTCGCGCGGCTGCGGTTGTCGC
>NZ_JBSVXS010000447.1:0-219 GCF_054070155.1 Pseudomonas sp. SDT291_1_S447 | reverse complement strand
CAGCAGGCAGCGGTCGCTGCCATCGGGCACCAGGATGTCTTGCCGCAGTAGGGTGTGGCCGTTGATCGTCACGCCGGATTTGCCGGCCCAGCAGAAGCGCCCGGGCTCGACCAGACCGGGCAGCGTGGCCACGGGCTCGCCCAGCAGTCGGTCAAACCAGTTCAACGATGCCCTTCCCGGCGTTTGATGTCCGCCGTCAGCAGGTCCAGGGATTTGACC
>NZ_JBSVXS010000446.1:0-219 GCF_054070155.1 Pseudomonas sp. SDT291_1_S447 | reverse complement strand
CATGTCCGAAGCCTTCGAAGTCCCCAGCCCTCACGAAAAACACATCGAACACACCACCGAACACGCCCACGGCCGTGGCGACAATTTCGCCAGCCGCATCGCCGTGATGACCGCCCTCATGGCCACCCTCGGCGCCATGCTCAGCTACCAGGCCGGTTCCACCGAAAGCGAAGCGGCGATGGACAAGAACAACGCCGCCATCTTCAAGACCGAAGCCGC
>NZ_JBSVXS010000445.1:0-219 GCF_054070155.1 Pseudomonas sp. SDT291_1_S447 | reverse complement strand
ATTAAATCCCAGGACTCGTGCAACTTTTGCAACCTTTCCCGCCAATCCTTGAATATTACCAAAGTCAATGTGTCGCGAAGACATTCCGTCAAAGGTGTTTGATAGCTTGTAGCCTAAATTTATGCATTGGCTAGGGGCTGAGGAAGTAAAAGCTGCTAATTCTCTATGTTTGCTAGAAGTGAGCCCTTCGTAATCGCCTGCGAAAATTATCGCTTTATA
>NZ_JBSVXS010000444.1:0-219 GCF_054070155.1 Pseudomonas sp. SDT291_1_S447 | reverse complement strand
TGTTCAGCGACCCCTACATGCGCGTACCGCAACACATCATCGGCATCCGCGAGGGGGGTGGCGCCGTGGAGTTGGAAAAACTCGATGAGCAATCCCGCGTCGCCGTGCGCATGCCCAGTGCCGTCGCCGATTACCTGCGTGGCACCTATCCCGGCCTCAACCTGCAAGGCGTACCCATGGAGCGCCAGGCCCTGCAATTGTTGGTGAGCCAACAGGCGC
>NZ_JBSVXS010000443.1:0-220 GCF_054070155.1 Pseudomonas sp. SDT291_1_S447 | reverse complement strand
CCGCGAGAATCTCGGTGCGCACGTTTGTATTGTGTGCTTTGAGTTGAAACAGCTTTTCCAGCATGCCGGCTCCCTGTGACGCTATCTTGCGTCGTTATTTGTTGACCTCTAAGTCAAAGCACAAACTGCGCCAAGCGCCTGTGGTTTCAGAGAGGATCGGAAAAAGCGGCGCATCATACCAGCAGCCGAGGCCATGTGGCGCACGGGGTTGGTTTTGTAG
>NZ_JBSVXS010000442.1:0-220 GCF_054070155.1 Pseudomonas sp. SDT291_1_S447 | reverse complement strand
AGTTCCAACATTTGGGGGAAGGAACGCATGCAGTGTGCCGCCCCGGAGAACAGGGCGCCAATGCATATTAATGAAGGTTGAGTGCAAAAAAAATGAAGTTAAGCCTCAGGGTTGTGGGCTTTTTTCCAAATGCAGCAGCACATAAGGGTTACGATCAAATTCGCCGGCCAAGGTCGGCGTGATCGAACGCAAGCGTGGGTCCGTCAAGCCTTCATAATCC
>NZ_JBSVXS010000441.1:0-220 GCF_054070155.1 Pseudomonas sp. SDT291_1_S447 | reverse complement strand
CCGGCCTATGTCAGCAAGCGCATCCAGATCCTTGAAACCACCCTGGCCACCCGCTTGCTGCACCGCACCAGCCGACGCATCGCCCTGACCGAAGACGGCGAGCGGGTGCAGCGCTGGGCCGTGCGTATCCTGGAAGACTTCCAGCAACTCTCCGATGAACTCTCTGACGCACACGACAGCCCCCGTGGCCGCCTGCACCTGTGCAGCAGCTTTGGTTTCG
>NZ_JBSVXS010000440.1:0-220 GCF_054070155.1 Pseudomonas sp. SDT291_1_S447 | reverse complement strand
CATCAGCGTGTAGGCCGGCGGCGCGGCTACGGCCAGGCAGGCCAGGCGGCGGGCAAGTACCAGGCGTGCCGTCATCACCGGCTGCATGCCTGTGACGAAGACGCAGTAGAACGCCAGCACCGGCACCGCATAGGCACTCAACATCAACGCCAGCGTCACCGGCGCGCCAGCCTCGGCAACATGGGCCTGGTTGCTCCATTGCAGCGCCCAGGGGTAATAG
>NZ_JBSVXS010000439.1:0-220 GCF_054070155.1 Pseudomonas sp. SDT291_1_S447 | reverse complement strand
AAATTGGCCCGTCATTGCGACGGATTCATTGCAATTTTCAAGGACGATTTGGAACCGATGACAGACGCCATGGATTTGAAGATCCTGGGCAAGTTGCAAAAGGATTGCGACCAGAGCCTGGAGTTGTTGAGCGACAGTGTGGGGCTGTCTTCCACCAGTTGTTACCGGCGGATTCGCCGGATGGAGAGCGTGGGGATTATCAAGGCGAAAGTGGCGGTCT
>NZ_JBSVXS010000438.1:0-221 GCF_054070155.1 Pseudomonas sp. SDT291_1_S447 | reverse complement strand
AGTAGACCTGCTGGCCGGGGCTGATGTGAATCACATCCGCCTCGGAGACCTGGGCCTTGACGGTCATGGTGTCCAGGTCCGCCAGCTTGAGTAGTACCGGCGCCAGTTGGTTGGCGATTACGGTCTGGCCTTCCTGGGTGACGATGCCCACCACATCGCCGTCGATGGGCGCGACGATGCGGGTGTAGGCCAGGTTGACCTTGGCGGTGTCGATCTGGATG
>NZ_JBSVXS010000437.1:0-221 GCF_054070155.1 Pseudomonas sp. SDT291_1_S447 | reverse complement strand
AAAAGGGCGAAGCGTTTTTCAAAGTCAGCCATGACAGTGCCCATCCCTTTATCGTGCACGCTGGCGCAGGCCAGGTTCGGGTGACGGGCACCCAGTTCAACGTCTGGAAATACGAAGACCAGGTACGGGTGATGTTGCTGGAAGGCTCAGTGCAGATTGCCAGCGACCAGGTCCACGGCAGTGTGCCTCTGACGCCCGGCATGCAGGCCAGTTACCAACAA
>NZ_JBSVXS010000436.1:0-221 GCF_054070155.1 Pseudomonas sp. SDT291_1_S447 | reverse complement strand
ATCCAGATGTACGTGCGCGATCACCTGCAGGACAACCTCGATGTCGACACCATCGGCTACCAGTTCCACTTGTCGCGCCGCCACCTGACCCGTCTGTTCAAGGCCTTTGCAGAGGAAACCCTGGTGGACTTCACCAACCGCACGCGGGTGGAGACCGCCGCCCGGCTGATTTCCAGCACCTCGCTGTCGATCCTGGAAGTCAGCCTGGCGGTAGG
Source organism: Pseudomonas sp. SDT291_1_S447 (assembly GCF_054070155.1). Taxonomy (NCBI): domain Bacteria; kingdom Pseudomonadati; phylum Pseudomonadota; class Gammaproteobacteria; order Pseudomonadales; family Pseudomonadaceae; genus Pseudomonas; species Pseudomonas sp. SDT291_1_S447. Next base: position 6 of record NZ_JBSVXS010000436.1, on the reverse strand, counting down.
CATCGA
>NZ_JBSVXS010000435.1:0-222 GCF_054070155.1 Pseudomonas sp. SDT291_1_S447 | reverse complement strand
AATTTTCCTGGCCGAGTAATCGGCATGGTGACCAAATGGAGTTAAATACTGAGCAGCTTCAGGCGCTGGTGGTCGGTCTTCCCTGGCAGCGCCTTGGGTCTGACGGAGCCATCCGTAACCATTAAGAGACATGGATGACATACATCGATCAGCAGATCGGGCAGAGTCATCGCCATGATTCCTACTCCTCCTCTCGATCAGCTCGACACCGAACAACTGCGC
>NZ_JBSVXS010000434.1:0-222 GCF_054070155.1 Pseudomonas sp. SDT291_1_S447 | reverse complement strand
GACGTGCCGGGGCTGAAAGACATCGGCCCCTTGATGCCAGGTGATCCATTGCTGGCCATCGACACCGTGCAGTTCGTCGGCCAGGTCGTGCTGGCGGTTGCCGCCCGCGACCTGGAAACCGCACGCAAAGCCGCGATGGCCGCGGTGATCGAATATGAAGACCTGGAACCGGTGCTGGACGTGGTCGAGGCCTTTCGCAAGAAGCATTTTGTGCTCGACAGC
>NZ_JBSVXS010000433.1:0-222 GCF_054070155.1 Pseudomonas sp. SDT291_1_S447 | reverse complement strand
CATTGCCCTGCGCATCCATTTTTTTGCAGGTCAGCAGTTTGATCAGGTAACGCTTAGGCCCCACCGTGCGGAAGGACCACATACACTCACCGAAGAACTCGGCTGTCTCGTCATCTCTGAAAGTACCCATTTGTCGCTCCAGCAACTCCGGGCGCACCGCAAATGAGGCGTAGTCATAGCTGCTGTCACTTCGCTCCGGACCAAAAACACCGATGACCTTGA
>NZ_JBSVXS010000432.1:0-222 GCF_054070155.1 Pseudomonas sp. SDT291_1_S447 | reverse complement strand
TGTAGATCACGGCCATGTAAGCCAGGATCGCCAGTTTCTGCAGGACGAAGCCGGCGACCGTGCGCAGGTTGAGCAGCTGAACAACCTTCCACACCGATAACAGGCCCAGCCAAGTCATCCGCGCAACGCCGACCACGACGGTCAACAACGACATGGCGCCGACGATGGCCATGATGGTCAGTGCGGTGATGCCGATCACCCGGGTGATGTTGGGAAACAGCT
>NZ_JBSVXS010000431.1:0-223 GCF_054070155.1 Pseudomonas sp. SDT291_1_S447 | reverse complement strand
CTGTCAGTTGGAAGATCGAGGCGGGGGCGAAGTCGCTGACGCTAGTCACGGCAGATGTTGGTAACGAGAATGGCAAGGCTGACTGGACCGTATTGTCCGACTGCACGGGCGCCGCCCAGGCCTACGGCGGTAGTTCTCCTGTGCCTGCCCCCGGACAAATCCGCTTTGCGCTGCGCCAGATCACCTACACCTTCGAAGCCGGTCAATTGAAAGTCAGCACGCC
>NZ_JBSVXS010000430.1:0-223 GCF_054070155.1 Pseudomonas sp. SDT291_1_S447 | reverse complement strand
CGGGCAGGTTCGGCAATACTTCGCTCAAGGCCAACGCCAGGCCGCTATGCGTCCCCGCGCTGCCGGAGGCCAAGACCACGGCGGCGAACTCGATGCCACTGTCTTCGATCTGCCCGGCCAGCTCCAGCCCGGCGCGCACGTAACCCAATGCACCGAGGGCATTGGAGCCGCCGATCGGCACCAGGTACGGTTTTTTGCCGTTGCTGCGCAGGCGGTCGGCGAG
>NZ_JBSVXS010000429.1:0-223 GCF_054070155.1 Pseudomonas sp. SDT291_1_S447 | reverse complement strand
CACCGCATCACCGAGGTAGGCCAAGTGGCCAGCCTTCGCATCGTCACCCATTTTGGCGTTTTTCAGCTCGACGAAATTGCCCACGTGCGCCCTGGCGCCCATCACGGTTCCGGGGCGCAAACGCGCAAATGGACCCGCATCGCTGCCCTCACCCATCACCGCGCCGTCCAGATGGCTGTTAGCCTTGACCACCACACCTTTGCGCAGGGTGCTGTCCTTGATC
>NZ_JBSVXS010000428.1:0-223 GCF_054070155.1 Pseudomonas sp. SDT291_1_S447 | reverse complement strand
TCAGTCAGAAGGTTTTGTGCACCGGGCGCACCTGCCACCACCGCCGAGCTGGCGGCCAGGGCAACAAACGCGTGCAGGTAAGCCGCCTTGCCCCGGTTGCCATCGAGGGCGTGGGGCGTGGCAAACCAGCCACCGTGCTCACTGTCACGCAGCGGGCCACTGAGGGCTGCAACGCCATGCGCAACCAGGTCGGCATACCCCGGCAAACCCAAGGCGTGGGCCA
>NZ_JBSVXS010000427.1:0-223 GCF_054070155.1 Pseudomonas sp. SDT291_1_S447 | reverse complement strand
CGCTGCTGCACCAAGGTAAAACCGTCACGGAAGATCAGCGTGCAGCGATCGAAGAGCGCCCGGCGTTGATCTTTTCGCGCAAGAGCACGCTGTATGTGACGTTTGCCGAGGTGCAACTGAGCGCTGCCAAGTGCCGGCAGGTACTGGATAGCACGGAGGAGCGCGAGCACTTCATGCAGGCAGTCGATCTGGGGCCGGTCAATTGCCTGGTTGGCGGCGAGCA
>NZ_JBSVXS010000426.1:0-224 GCF_054070155.1 Pseudomonas sp. SDT291_1_S447 | reverse complement strand
CCAATGTAGGTCGTCGACAGGGCGCAACTGGCCGGAGGGGTGCCGGGTCTTAGCTCACGGGTCTGGAACCCTTTGCTGCGCAACTGCGTGGTGTAGGTGGCATTGAACCCGGCACGCAAGCCTTCGGCGGGGATCATGCAGATCTCAGGCGCCTGGGCGCCGCTGAAGGCAACCGGCGTGACGGTTTGCTTGATGCTGCAGCCAGCCACGGTTAAGGCGGCCAG
>NZ_JBSVXS010000425.1:0-224 GCF_054070155.1 Pseudomonas sp. SDT291_1_S447 | reverse complement strand
CCAATACCGACGATTTCGATGACGCCGTCTTCCCCGACCTCGCCCACCAGCGCCACCACTTTGGAGGTGCCGATGTCGAGACCGACGATCATTTTGCCGCTTTGCACGTTTGCCATGGGTCCTGCCTCTTCTTAATTCTTCGCGACAGCGGGTTGCGCTGCCGTGGGCGCTGCCGGTTCACGCCAGCCGACGGCCAGGCCGTTGGCGTAACGCAGGTCGACGCT
>NZ_JBSVXS010000424.1:0-224 GCF_054070155.1 Pseudomonas sp. SDT291_1_S447 | reverse complement strand
CCGGTGAGTCGCTCCGGGATTGCATTGCCTGGAGGGCTGGGGGATGCTGGTGGTTCTCACGCAGGGAGAATAATAAGAAATGCACAACGATCATTTCAGTCGCCATGCCCAGCAAGTCCTTACCGTGGCGCATGGCCGCGACCCGTCCAGCGATCCGTCCATCGCCCGCTCCTGGCTGCGTTGCCTGGAGGACTACCACCTCGACCCTGCGCAAACCATTGCTC
>NZ_JBSVXS010000423.1:0-224 GCF_054070155.1 Pseudomonas sp. SDT291_1_S447 | reverse complement strand
CGGCTACGAACGCGACGACCTGCACCGCGAAGTCGCCCGCCATCAAGGCAACCACTTGCTGCAAACCCAAAGCTGGGACCCGGCCGGCCGTTTGCAGGAACAGTTGCTGGGACGCAGCGACGACAAATCCACGCTGCTCAAACGCGAATACAGCTACGACGCTGCCGGCCAACTGACCGACATCAACGACAGCCGCCGCGGCCCGCTCGCCTATCGCTACGATC
>NZ_JBSVXS010000422.1:0-225 GCF_054070155.1 Pseudomonas sp. SDT291_1_S447 | reverse complement strand
CGTCAATCTGCAGTTTGCGGATGGTCACTTTGGTGTCCATCAGCAGCGGTTGCCCGGCGGTCGCGGCGGGCACTGGCACCTGGGTGGGCGTGGCGGCCGGACGGTAGGCATCGGCAGGCAGGTTGGGCACGGGCAGGTTGCGGATGGTGTCGTTGCTGTTGAGGAAGCTGGGTAGGGTGTCGGCGTGGACGTAAGCACTGAGGGTGAGCAACAACAACGGCGTCA
>NZ_JBSVXS010000421.1:0-225 GCF_054070155.1 Pseudomonas sp. SDT291_1_S447 | reverse complement strand
TGAAGATGAAGCTGTCGTTCACTTCCCGGGAAATGATGATGCCGTGCTTCTTCTTGGTGCCGTAGACGGTGTTGTCCGCGATGATCAGGCCGTGGGAACGGTCATGGGGGTCAATGCCGTAGACGATGTTGTCCTTGTAGGTATTGCCCTTGATCACGAAGCCTGTGGTCTCGTAGCAGTAGAAGCCGTACCACATGTCCGAGAACTCGGAGTTGATGATCCAGC
>NZ_JBSVXS010000420.1:0-225 GCF_054070155.1 Pseudomonas sp. SDT291_1_S447 | reverse complement strand
ACATGGCGCAAACAGGGATGAGTGCGATGCAGACGGCGCAAGGTGCGATGCAAACAGCGCAGCAGGTGAAAGGTGTGGTGCAGGGCGGGGTGGCCGGGTTGCCGAAATTGGCGAGTGCGGCGTTGCCGAGTGCTTCGGGGCTTCTAGGGGCGGCGAGCAAGGCGGGCAAATTGCCGAGCCTGCCTGCACCGAGTCTGCCAAAACCTTCCTTGAAAACCCCGGGCC
>NZ_JBSVXS010000419.1:0-226 GCF_054070155.1 Pseudomonas sp. SDT291_1_S447 | reverse complement strand
CCGGCACGCTATTTGCTCCACCTGTGGCACCGAACATTTCCCCAGGTGACCGATCATGCTGGTTAACAACAACACCTTAGCCGTGTCGACCGTTCAACAACTCAAACGGCCCGACATGGACCCCGCCAACGCCGCTGCCAGCGCGCTGTACAGCGGTGCCTTGCAAGCCGCGCAACAAAGCGTGACCGTGCCGGCCGCGCAGAAGGAACTGGACAAGGCCAACGAC
>NZ_JBSVXS010000418.1:0-226 GCF_054070155.1 Pseudomonas sp. SDT291_1_S447 | reverse complement strand
CTATCTGGACGTGTCCGACAGCCCGCATTTCGGCGGCAGTGCCACGCGCATTGCCCAGGATATTCGCCGGCGTGTCTCCAACCAGTTGCATATCACCGTGTCCGCCGGTGTAGCGCCGAACAAGTTCCTGGCCAAGATCGCCAGCGATTGGAAGAAGCCCAACGGGCTCTTTGTGATCACCCCCGACCAGGTCGAAGAATTCGTCTCGCAATTGCGCGTAAGTAAG
>NZ_JBSVXS010000417.1:0-226 GCF_054070155.1 Pseudomonas sp. SDT291_1_S447 | reverse complement strand
CACCCCGAGCCGGAGCAACCCCTGGTCTTGCTGGCCGGCACGCCGCAACGCCGTGTGCTGCAAACCGTCAACGATGCCGCTCGCGCCCTGGGCCTGCGCCCCGGCCAATCCCTGACGGCGGCGCATGCGCTGGCCAAGAGCTTTGCCAGCGCCGAATACGATCCCGCCGAGATCGAGCGTTACCAGCAGTTCCTCGCGGCCTGGGCCTATCAGTTCAGCTCCCAGG
>NZ_JBSVXS010000416.1:0-226 GCF_054070155.1 Pseudomonas sp. SDT291_1_S447 | reverse complement strand
ATAAAACGAACTCGTATCAGCAAACCCCAAACGCCCTGCAATCTCGGCAAAGCTGATCTGTGGCTCCGCCAACCACACAATCGCCAATTCCTTACGCACACTGTCCTTGAGCCCCTGATAGGTCTGCCCTTCCTCAGCCAGACGACGGCGCAAGGTTGACGCCGAAATGCACAAGCTGACAGCGAGCCCTTCGGTTTCCGGCCAGGTATCGGGGGGCAATTGGCGC
>NZ_JBSVXS010000415.1:0-226 GCF_054070155.1 Pseudomonas sp. SDT291_1_S447 | reverse complement strand
GTTTGCCCGGTCAGGACATCATTGAAAGACGAGCCGATAACCGTTTCGAACTCCCACAACTTGTCGCCCTGAGCATCACCACCCACGCCTGCAACACCGCCGACCAGACTCACCGTTACGCCGCTGGCAGAGCCGGAATAATCAATGGTGTCGTTACCGCCCGAACCGTAAAACTGGTCCGCGGCTTCGCCACTGATAAAGGTATCGTTACCGCCGGAGCCCTGCA
>NZ_JBSVXS010000414.1:0-227 GCF_054070155.1 Pseudomonas sp. SDT291_1_S447 | reverse complement strand
AACGGCTCCTGCCACAGCGCCAGGCCAGGCTCGCTGGACTCGCACAATGAACCGACCACAACATCCAGCTCGCCCTGCTTCATCAATGCCAGCAACGAACCGGGAATGCCCACCTGCACAGTGATTTGCAGGCCGGGATATTGCGCGGCAACCTCCTGCAACTCGCGCAACAGACGCGCATCCGCGAACTCTTCCGACACTCCAACGCGCAAGCTTCCTTCAAATGC
>NZ_JBSVXS010000413.1:0-227 GCF_054070155.1 Pseudomonas sp. SDT291_1_S447 | reverse complement strand
GCACAACCACCACGTAATCCGACAGCCCTGGCTGATACGCGCCGCCGGCCGTGGCCGAGCCGTGTACCACCGTGATCTGCGGCAAGCCCATGGCCGACATGCGCGCCTGGTTGGCGAAGCTGCGCGCGCCTTCGACGAAAATCTCGGCGGCATAGTTGAGGTTGGCGCCGCCGCTTTCGGCCAGGGTCACCACCGGCAGTTTGTTCTCCAGGGCGATCTGTTGCAGG
>NZ_JBSVXS010000412.1:0-228 GCF_054070155.1 Pseudomonas sp. SDT291_1_S447 | reverse complement strand
CCATTGAAGTCGGGAATATTGACGCTGACTTCGCCCTCGCCTTGCTCGTTCAACGTCACTGGCGCGCTTTGCAGGGCGACAATGGTCACGCTGGTGTCCGGACGCTTGCCACCCTTGGCCAAGGCCGCGTCACCGCCAAATGCCAGGCTGGCCAACCTGCCCTGGCCGGCTTCAATCAACTGGCCGTAGATATCGAACTGGTCCACGCCGTAGGCCTTGCGACCGAAC
>NZ_JBSVXS010000411.1:0-228 GCF_054070155.1 Pseudomonas sp. SDT291_1_S447 | reverse complement strand
AATAACTGTAGGGGATGACCTGCTCATATTTTCCGGTGTCGATCCACGCCTGATAGACCGCGGAGCCCGGTACTTTCCACACCACGCGATCGTGCTCATTCCCTTGAGCATTCTTGCCCTTGAGCACCAGCCGCACGGGTTGACCAGTCTTCATGAACGCCCATACCCCGGCACGGAATGTCGCGCCCGCTGTAACCTTGCTCAGATCCAACTCATCCCCCTCGGCCT
>NZ_JBSVXS010000410.1:0-228 GCF_054070155.1 Pseudomonas sp. SDT291_1_S447 | reverse complement strand
AACAGATCCCGTCCAAGTACCACAAGTTGATCGGCATGCGGGCCATGGAGGCCGATCAGTGGGAAACCGCGCTCAAGCATCTGGAGCGCTCGACTGAGCTGTACGCGAAAGCAGGCAATGAGACGCGAATCAAGAAGTGTCGCATCGCACTCGCCAAACAAACACCCGCCGTCACCGGCGCCCAATAACCGACTACCCCCCCAGCGGGGAACTGTGGACGTGTGTCTG
>NZ_JBSVXS010000409.1:0-229 GCF_054070155.1 Pseudomonas sp. SDT291_1_S447 | reverse complement strand
ACGGCAGCGGTATCGACAAACCCGAAGACCTGATCGGCAAAACCATCGCCACGCCCTTCGTCTCTACCTCTCATTACAGCCTGCTCGGTGCGCTGAAGCACTGGGGCCTGGACACCAAACAAGTCAAGGTGGTGAACCTGCAGCCAGCCGAAATTGCCGCCGCGTGGAAACGCGGCGATATCGACGGTGCCTTCGTGTGGTCGCCGGCCCTGGGCGAAATCCGCAAGAC
>NZ_JBSVXS010000408.1:0-229 GCF_054070155.1 Pseudomonas sp. SDT291_1_S447 | reverse complement strand
GGCCATCGATGACTTTGGCACCGGCTATTCCTCGCTCAGTTACCTCAAGCGTATCCCGGTGGACTACGTGAAGATCGACCAGACCTTTATCCGCAGCCTGGGCCTGGGCCGCGAAGATGCGGCGATCACCCGGGCCGTCATCGCCATGGCCCACGGGCTGGCACTCAAGGTGGTAGCCGAAGGCGTGGAAGACCAACAGCAACTGGATTTCCTGCGGGCCGAGCAGTGT
>NZ_JBSVXS010000407.1:0-230 GCF_054070155.1 Pseudomonas sp. SDT291_1_S447 | reverse complement strand
GTGCGGCCTCGCGGAAACCGGCCATCACGGCACCGCCCTTGCCCTGGTTGGTGGGCAGGGTCAGCAGCGTGACGTTTTCCAAGGTGGCCAGTTGCGCCAGCACGGCGGCGCAGGCCGGGCTGCTGCCATCGTCCACCAGCAGGCAGGGCAGGCCACTGTTCAACAGACTCCGGACCACGGCGGGTACGGCGGCTTCGTGGTTGTAGACCGGGATCAGGGCGCAGGGGTTA
>NZ_JBSVXS010000406.1:0-230 GCF_054070155.1 Pseudomonas sp. SDT291_1_S447 | reverse complement strand
CCAGCAAGCACGCCAGTAGATACTTGCGTCGCCGCTCTGCCAGCGCCTGACGCCAAGGCAGTAGGTTGATTCGTGTCTTCAAGCGAAACTCCTCAGGGCCAACCCGCAAGCAATTCCCATCCCCTGGGCATCCACGGCCCATTGTGCACCATCGACGCGATGGCTCGGCGTGAAGCTGGCGAAATCCTGACGGCAAGCGCGCGCCAATGCAAACGCTTCGATATCGATTA
>NZ_JBSVXS010000405.1:0-230 GCF_054070155.1 Pseudomonas sp. SDT291_1_S447 | reverse complement strand
CGGTCATCACCCGCCAGAACGGCGAATAACTGCTGGTGTTGGCCACCTTCGCGCCCTGGGCTTCAACCTCCTTTTCCCACGCCACCTTCAAACCGGCCTCGGTGGTCGGGATGCCGGCGTCGGCGATCACCTTTTTAAAATCGACCTGGCTCACAGACTTACCTCAATCGAACCGAATTTCAGGGTTTTCGCAGTGACCAGGTACACGCCTGGTTCCTGCTGGGTGATGC
>NZ_JBSVXS010000404.1:0-231 GCF_054070155.1 Pseudomonas sp. SDT291_1_S447 | reverse complement strand
AGGCACAGGGGTTGTGGGTGGCACGCGCCGACGAACAGACACGCCAGCGCGACCTGAAAAAGCTCAACCTGCACCTGCTGGTGGCCGAAGACAACATCATCAACCAGCTGATATTGCGCGACCAACTGGAAGAACTCGGCTGCACCGTGGAGCTGGCCGCCGATGGTCATGAAGCGTTGCAGCTCTACACCGCCGGCACCTCCGCCGTGGTGCTGACCGATGTGAACATGC
>NZ_JBSVXS010000403.1:0-231 GCF_054070155.1 Pseudomonas sp. SDT291_1_S447 | reverse complement strand
CGTGCGATCTTCTGGTTTTTCTCTAATCCGGTCAGGGAAGTGTCGCTGTTGATCTGCGCAGTACGCTGCTCAATATCCTGCAACGCGGTCTTTTCCACCTCATCCAGGCGAAACAGACCACGGGCCAGTTTCAACAGGGCCGGCCCCTGGTTAACGTCCGTCGCCGACGCCTTCGCCCGGTAGACCATGCTCATGATTTCGACGTTACTGAACGACAACGCTGCGCGGTCA
>NZ_JBSVXS010000402.1:0-231 GCF_054070155.1 Pseudomonas sp. SDT291_1_S447 | reverse complement strand
CCCTCGGTGACGATATCCAGCTTCATCTGTGGATGGCGTCGCAGGTATTCGAGCAAAAGTGGCATCACTTGTTTGGCCGCACCAGCCGATGTGTTCAGCCGTAAAGTACCGGTTGGGTCCGCCTGGCGATTACCGGCTTGTTCCAACGCAATCCGGATCGTCGAGAGGGCGGGCGTAATTGTGCTGACAAACTCCGCCCCTACCTCCGACAACGACACACTGCGTGTCGTC
>NZ_JBSVXS010000401.1:0-231 GCF_054070155.1 Pseudomonas sp. SDT291_1_S447 | reverse complement strand
AACGACCATGAGCAAAAAGCCATCCAAGCATGGCCCCAACAAGGCCAAATCCATCATCGCCCAGCCACTGTTCCGCAGCCGTCAAGAACGCGCCGGCAAGGGCAAAGGCAGCTACCGCCGCGAAGCCTTCCAGTCTAATAGCTGGGAGGCTTCTTACTTTCTGGCTGCCTGAAGGCAAGCCCCCCTCTGGCATGATAAGGTCTGCACCTGATTTGTAATCCCTGGACCTGT
>NZ_JBSVXS010000400.1:0-231 GCF_054070155.1 Pseudomonas sp. SDT291_1_S447 | reverse complement strand
CTGGAACCGGGTTTCAATGACCAGGCCCGCGACCGCGCCATCGTCATCCACGCCGCCGACTACGTGAGCCCCTTGTGGAGCAAGCGCGAAGGCCGTATCGGCCGCAGCCAGGGTTGCCCGGCCGTGCGCCCACAGGTGGCACGCCAGGTGGTGGACAAGCTCAAGGATGGCCAGTTCATGTTTTCCTGGTACCCGGACCAGCGCTGGTTGAAGTCTTCGACCTACCTCAAT
>NZ_JBSVXS010000399.1:0-231 GCF_054070155.1 Pseudomonas sp. SDT291_1_S447 | reverse complement strand
CGATGCCGATCGACACCAGCCCAACCACGCCCGGATAGATAAACGCGGTGAGAATCTTGCCGCGCAGGTTGTTGCGTTCCTCGATGTAATCGGCGAGCCGTTCCATGACCTGCGCCAGATCGCCGGACTCCTCCCCGGCCGCAATCAACGCGCGATAGATCTCGGGAAAATCCCTTGGCCGTGCGGCCAAGGACTCCGCCAGACGCATGCCGCTGCGCACATCCGCACGTA
>NZ_JBSVXS010000398.1:0-231 GCF_054070155.1 Pseudomonas sp. SDT291_1_S447 | reverse complement strand
AACTGACCGACATCAACGACAGCCGCCGCGGCCCGCTCGCCTATCGCTACGATCCTGTCGGTCGTCTGCTCAGCGCCACCACACGTCAAGGCGTGGAAACCTTCGCCTTCGACCCGGCTGGCAACCTGCTCGACGACAAGGCGACAGAAATTCGCCGCCCGCTCGACCTGACCCCGCCGCGCAGCAAACTGGTCGACAACCTGCTGCGCGAATACGCCGGCACCCACTACG
>NZ_JBSVXS010000397.1:0-232 GCF_054070155.1 Pseudomonas sp. SDT291_1_S447 | reverse complement strand
AATCCACAGGCTTAAAGCACTTATCCAAGCCCCTCATTGGTACATGACCACAGACTTTTGAATCTCTGTACACAACGTAATTAAAGGCCTGTAGAGATCTATCCACAGAAAGGTAGCTGCATAGAAATAAACATAAAAACAAAGATTTAATAAATTTCTCTCTTTTAATTTCTATTGTCTGTGATTCATCCACAGCTGGTTAAATTTTGTGCAAAGGGTTCTTTAGGAAGGG
>NZ_JBSVXS010000396.1:0-232 GCF_054070155.1 Pseudomonas sp. SDT291_1_S447 | reverse complement strand
CGGCACAGGCAAAACTAGCTTGGCCAAGGCGTTCGCCAAGGCCATGGGCGGCTTCTGCACGGATATCGCCGTACAAGCGGGTTGGCGTGACCGGGATGACCTGCTGGGCCATTACAACGCCTTTGAGCGGCGTTTCTATGAGAAGGATTGTCTGCAAGCCTTGTACAAGGCGCAGACCCCTCGCTGGGACGACGCCTGCAACGTGGTGCTGTTGGACGAGATGAACCTGTCC
>NZ_JBSVXS010000395.1:0-233 GCF_054070155.1 Pseudomonas sp. SDT291_1_S447 | reverse complement strand
GTCCGTCGCCGACCCTCGGCTCGCGCGGTGGCCTGTACCCGGAAACCGCCTTGGTCTCGGTGAATGCCCAGGACGTGCTGCCCAAACTGCAGGCCCAGGCAGAAGCCGCCGTGCGTCTGCTGGGTTTCACCCCGAGCGCCAACGCACCGGGTGCGCCGCAGCTGACCATCACTCTGGCTGAACTGAAATACCAGTCGCCTAAAGACGGCCTGTACGTGACCGAAGCGTCCATC
>NZ_JBSVXS010000394.1:0-234 GCF_054070155.1 Pseudomonas sp. SDT291_1_S447 | reverse complement strand
GGTCGGCGTTGGCGGTGATGTTGAGTTTGGCCAGCAGGTTGATGCTGTCCTTCAGTGCGCGCACATCGATGTCGCCGGAGGCCGCGACCAAGCGCCAGCCCATGCTTTGCACGAACAGGCGCATGCCACGGCTGGCACTGGCAAGCAGGCGTTTGCCGATCGACAGGCTGGTGTGGCCGGTGCTGCTCAGGGCCAGGTGTTCGCCGGTGGCGATGTGGGTTGAGCGCGGAGTGG
>NZ_JBSVXS010000393.1:0-235 GCF_054070155.1 Pseudomonas sp. SDT291_1_S447 | reverse complement strand
TGGCGACAAGAAACCAAAACACTAGCCACAACCCAGCTGTAGGTATGCATAGGAGTAGATGCAAAATGTGATTGGTGGTCTTCTTCTGGCCGTTCAGCACGTAGATTCTTTCGTTCATGGCTGCTTTCACCTGATAAACAATGAAGGTTGAGCAGCCAAAATATCTGAAATTCAGATATCTGAAAAGCAGATATAGCTTTAGCAGCTAATTCCCATAGCTGACGACCATGCCTAA
>NZ_JBSVXS010000392.1:0-235 GCF_054070155.1 Pseudomonas sp. SDT291_1_S447 | reverse complement strand
GATGCGTTGCATCAGGCTCATGGCCTGGGCAATGGTTTTTTTGCAGCGAAACTCGATGCCGTATTGCGCGCGTTCCAGCAGCGGCGCGAGGGTCTTGAGTTCGGCGAAGATCTGGCTGCCGCTTTCGAACAGTTCGTCGGTGAAGTTCACCAGCATGTCGCGCTTGGGCACCACCTCGTCTTCCTCCACCTGGCTGATCCAGTTGTGCGGCAGGTTGGGGCCGGTGAGAAACAGG
>NZ_JBSVXS010000391.1:0-235 GCF_054070155.1 Pseudomonas sp. SDT291_1_S447 | reverse complement strand
TTGCAACGCTTCTTGAAACAATCGCGCATCCGGTTTGGCGATGCCGATGTCTTCAGCGCGCAAGGCAAAGTGGAAGTAGTCCGCCAGGCCCACGCGTTGCACGTCGGCGTTACCGTTGGTAATCACGCCCAGCAGGAAGTGCTGGCGCAACGCCCGGAGCATGGGCTCCGCTTCAGGGAAGGGCGTGAGTTGGTGCCGCGCGTGAATGAACGCTTCGAAGCACACATCCGCCATT
>NZ_JBSVXS010000390.1:0-235 GCF_054070155.1 Pseudomonas sp. SDT291_1_S447 | reverse complement strand
TGTGGGTTTTGCATGGCTTGATTCTCTTGGCACCTTGGCGTAGCTGCGCAGTTTAGCAGGCGGGGGCGTGCTAGACTCGCGACCGTTTTACCCAACCTTTGCATTATCGACACGGAACACCCATGGCCAAACGCCAGCTCAACCGTCGCCAAAACTGGCGCATCGAAAAGATTCAAGGTGAACGCGCCGCTCGCGCCGCCAAACGTGAATCCTCCGCCGTGGAAGCGCTTGAAGG
>NZ_JBSVXS010000389.1:0-236 GCF_054070155.1 Pseudomonas sp. SDT291_1_S447 | reverse complement strand
CGATCAACGGTTGCTGACCCACCACACCGGCGCCTCGAACTTCTTCGACCTGACCGTCACCGTCGGTGATCACCCAGTGGCGCGACAGCAGCTTGGCCGGCACCAGCCCGTTGTTTTTCACCGTGATGGTGTAGGCAAAGGCGAAGCGGTTGTGTTCAGGTTGGGATTGATCCGCCAGGAAGCGGGTGACGACGCTGACGTCGATCTGGTAGCGAGGATCGGACATGCAAGAGGCC
>NZ_JBSVXS010000388.1:0-236 GCF_054070155.1 Pseudomonas sp. SDT291_1_S447 | reverse complement strand
AAAACAACCGAACTTTGTCATCAACCCGCATGCGCGAGTCGATAGGTATGGTCCAGCGAACGCCATGACAAGTGGCAGGCCGGGATTCACAGGTCAGAAGTTTGGCCCCGCCGTGCAGCGAATGGGCAATTACCGGCGCATCAAGATCAAACAATGGATCAACATGCACATTCACCAAGGTTTCAGGCGCTTGCTGCTCATTCACGCCATTGCTGGTGGTATAGAACACCGGTAAC
>NZ_JBSVXS010000387.1:0-237 GCF_054070155.1 Pseudomonas sp. SDT291_1_S447 | reverse complement strand
GAGTGAGCGGCCTACCGAGTTGTCGCGGCGCAGTGAAGCACTGGGTTGGAATGAGGTGTTGGCGCCGGGGCAATTGCTTCAGGTGGCGGTGCCGGGGGATCACCAGAGCATGATGCAGGCGCCGTATATCCAGGCGCTGGGTCAGGCGATGGCTGAGGCCTTGGTGACGTGCACGCCGCAGGTTCAGGCTCAGCACCAGCCGTTGCTGCGGATTCAGAGTGGCCGGGCGGGGTATGC
>NZ_JBSVXS010000386.1:0-238 GCF_054070155.1 Pseudomonas sp. SDT291_1_S447 | reverse complement strand
GCTGCCTTCCGGGGCCTTGAAACCTGCAATCTAGAGCGCCTGGAGGAAGCAGGGGCCATCCTATCGGGCTTTCGAATCGTCTGACAATCGGCGCTACGTTATCTTTTGTTAACTGACCCCGTTTCGCCAGCGCCTGAATATAGCTGCATTCGCGGGGGTGATCGCCGGGGCCTCAATGAATTTTTATTCCATCTATTGAAATATGGGAATTTTTATTCCATTAATAGTCTTCCTGAAA
>NZ_JBSVXS010000385.1:0-239 GCF_054070155.1 Pseudomonas sp. SDT291_1_S447 | reverse complement strand
AGTCGGGAATGCTGAACACTCGGGCCAAACTGTCCATAGCCTGGTAACCGGCGGCAAGGCTGTAGAAATATGGCGACTTCACGCTGGCATAAGGCCGATCGGGGACACGAAAGCGCAGTCCGGTCTGTTCGCTGACCTGGGCAAGCACAGCGCGCAGATCCACATGACGCAGGTTCAACGGCAGCGGGTTGGCCAGCACGGCGGCCAGCTCACGGCAAAACAACACCTGTTCGACCGCG
>NZ_JBSVXS010000384.1:0-240 GCF_054070155.1 Pseudomonas sp. SDT291_1_S447 | reverse complement strand
TGCATCCCCCGTCAAACCACCCCCTCGCCGATCAGCCGGACCGACCGTCGCAAAACACCCCCTCCGGTCAAAAAACTCTTTTGCCGCCAAAGCCCTGCAAATCCGAGGCGCGTCCTGAAAAGCACGCACAAGGTCGGAATCCGTCACACCATTGACCCGAAAAAGCCCTTATAATGTCCCGGTAAACGGGCTCGCAACATTCCCTTGCAAGGTAGCGTTCTCACGCTGGCATCACTGCAG
>NZ_JBSVXS010000383.1:0-240 GCF_054070155.1 Pseudomonas sp. SDT291_1_S447 | reverse complement strand
CACCACCGAACGCGCACCCAGGCCATACAGCGAAAGGCTTTCACGGCCATTGTTGCAGCACAGTTGCACCACATCCTTACCGTTCACACCCACGTCTTGCAGCAAGCCGGTCAGCGTCGGGTCCAGGCAAGAAAAGCCAGCCGCGCCGACACTGTTGAGCAGCGCGTTCCAGGTGTCCGTGGTTTTGTGCAGGCTGGCGGATTGGTCCCAGGCGTCCTTGTTGCAGGCGATTGCCTGTTC
>NZ_JBSVXS010000382.1:0-240 GCF_054070155.1 Pseudomonas sp. SDT291_1_S447 | reverse complement strand
CGGGCAGCTTCCGCAAGCTCAAGCCGTTTGACGCAGTGTTCTTCGCCAAGGCCGGTGAAGACGAGGAACTGCGCGTGGAAGCCTTCGGCTGCAAGGTGAAGATCTCCAGCCTGTTGTCGATCGACCCGAAAGGTGGCGAGAAGACCAAGCACAAGGTGCCGTTTGACGTCACCAGTCCGGACTTTATTCACATCAACGGCGTTCCGTACCTCGACGCTACCGAGATCGAGGGGATCCGTT
>NZ_JBSVXS010000381.1:0-241 GCF_054070155.1 Pseudomonas sp. SDT291_1_S447 | reverse complement strand
CGGCCGTGCCGGTGCCCAGTTGCGACAACACTGCCACGTTGCGCCCGATGTTGTAGCCCTGTGCGCCCTCGTTGGAGCCGGCGCCGACGATGCAGTCCTCCACCGTCGCCGGGTCGATGCCATTGCGGGTCAGCAGCGCGTTGACGCAATGGGCCGCCATGTCATCCGGGCGGGTCTGGTTGAACTTGCCGCGAAAGGATTTGGCCAGGCCGGTTCGCACGCTGTCGACGATCACTACTTC
>NZ_JBSVXS010000380.1:0-242 GCF_054070155.1 Pseudomonas sp. SDT291_1_S447 | reverse complement strand
GATTATGCGCGGGTGTTCGGGTTGCCGCCGGCGAGGGATACGGCGCGAATCTTGGCGGCGGCGCGAGGCTGATGTGGCGAGGGAGCTTGTCGAACCGTCCCGCTGGACTGCGCAGCAGGCCCATTTTTTGGGGTCGCTTCGCGGCCCAACGGGAGCAAGCTCCCTCGCCACAACAAGCCCCTCCTACAGGAATTCCTCGCTGGCACGCGTAAAACACTCTGCCGCACTCACGCAAAAATCCC
>NZ_JBSVXS010000379.1:0-246 GCF_054070155.1 Pseudomonas sp. SDT291_1_S447 | reverse complement strand
CCGCCGACTCCGTTGGCAACACCTACCAGGAAGGCCACGAAGACCAGGTCATGGTGCAGGCTTTCACCCACGACGTAATCATCCCGCGTGACCCACAATCCGGTCAGCCAACCGGTCAGCGTGTGCACAAGCCAGTTGTGATCACCAAGGTCTACGACAAGGCTTCGCCTCTGCTGCAAGCGGCGCTGACTTCCGGCGAGCGCATGAGCGAAATCGTTATCCAGTGGTACCGCACTTCGGCGCAAG
>NZ_JBSVXS010000378.1:0-246 GCF_054070155.1 Pseudomonas sp. SDT291_1_S447 | reverse complement strand
CTTGCGCCGAAGTGCGGTACCACTGGATAACGATTTCGCTCATGCGCTCGCCGGAGGTCAGCGCCGCTTGCAGCAGAGGCGAAGCCTTGTCGTAGACCTTGGTGATGACCACGGGCTTGTGAACACGCTGACCGGTTGGCTGACCGGATTGCGGGTCACGCGGGATGATCACATCGTGGGTGAAAGCCTGAACCATGACCTGGTCTTCGTGGCCTTCCTGGTAGGTGTTGCCAACGGAGTCGGCGG
>NZ_JBSVXS010000377.1:0-247 GCF_054070155.1 Pseudomonas sp. SDT291_1_S447 | reverse complement strand
CTTCGATCGCTGCACGCTGATCTTCCGTGACGGTTTTACCTTGGTGCAGCAGCGCGGTGACGATGCCGTCGAGTACGCGATATTCGTACAACTCGCCACCGAGGCTGTCGATGATGTACAGCCAGCCGTCGCGCAACCGGCGAATGCCCATTGGCCGCGCGGTCAGGGCATACGGCAGCGTCAATTCGGCGACCGGGTCGTGCGGTCGTTCCACCAGGCCATAAGCCAAGGGCAACAGTTGCACATG
>NZ_JBSVXS010000376.1:0-252 GCF_054070155.1 Pseudomonas sp. SDT291_1_S447 | reverse complement strand
CCACCACTTCCACACTGTAGCCTTCTTCGGCGAAATGCCGGTTGCCCCAGGCCACCAGCGACATCAGCACCACACTGAAGTCCTCACCCTTGGCCGTCGGCACATATTCGTAGCGTGGCGGTCGCTCGCTGTAGGGCCGCCGCTCCAACATCCCCGCCTCCACCAGGCCATTCAAACGGCGCGTCAGCATATTCGGCGCGATGCCCAGGCTGCGCGAGAACTCGTCGAAGCGGCGCAGGCCGTGCAAGGCGT
>NZ_JBSVXS010000375.1:0-252 GCF_054070155.1 Pseudomonas sp. SDT291_1_S447 | reverse complement strand
ACCTGAAAAACCGGGGCGTACTCTGGTTTTGAATGGCTCGAAAGCCTGCTCCCTTCCCCCCAGGGTGAGAGGGGACTGACCGAGCTGGTTGTTGAAGATACATCGACCTGAAAAACCGAGGCGTACTGTGGTTTTGAATGGCTCGAAAGCCTGCTCCCTTCCCCCTCGAGTAGAGGGGACTGACCGAGTTGGTTGTCGAAGATACATCGACCTGAAAAACCGGGGCGTACTCTGGTTTTGAATGGCTCGAAA
>NZ_JBSVXS010000374.1:0-253 GCF_054070155.1 Pseudomonas sp. SDT291_1_S447 | reverse complement strand
GTGATGGTGATGATGATCGGCGCCTTGCCTTCGGCCTGTTCCTGAGTCAGCGCAGTACTGAACACAAAGATGCCGCCCCAGCTTAGACGACAGACATCGCCCGCCGCCGCGAAGGGGTAGGGCGGGGTGCCGTCGGCCTTGCCAATGCTGATCGGCACGCCAGCGGCGACGTTGTCCTTGTCGATGCCGCCGTCAACGATCTCCTTGGGAATCGTCATGATCAGCTTGGAATGCCCGCCATCACCGTTGTCGT
>NZ_JBSVXS010000373.1:0-258 GCF_054070155.1 Pseudomonas sp. SDT291_1_S447 | reverse complement strand
CATCATGGAAATATGGGCCGAGACGGTCGAGTGCACCGCTGCGGATCAGGCCATCGAGGGTCCGTTTGTTGATGCGCTTGAGGTCAACCCGCGCGCAGAAGTCGAACAGATCCTTGAATGGCCCGTTCTGGCGCGCTTCGGTGATGGCTTCCACCGGGCCTTCGCCCACACCTTTGATGGCGCCCAGGCCATAAATGATGCGGCCTTCGTCGTTCACCGTGAACTTGAACTCCGAGGCGTTCACGTCCGGCGCATCGA
>NZ_JBSVXS010000372.1:0-258 GCF_054070155.1 Pseudomonas sp. SDT291_1_S447 | reverse complement strand
CGCGTTACCTTATCCCCTGTTGGAGAGCACCCTTGAGCGAAGCGAACCTGGAAATTCTCGCCAGCCGAGCGGGCCTGGCCGTCGATTGGGTCGACGCAAACGGCCGCCCGCAACGTGTGAAACCCGACGCCCTGCGCGCCGTTCTTAAAGGCCTGGGCCACCCGGCCGACAGCGATGCAGAGATCGACGCCAGCCTGCTCGAACTGGAACAGGCGCAACAAGACAAACACCTGCCACCCTTGATGACCATCGACAGCG
>NZ_JBSVXS010000371.1:0-261 GCF_054070155.1 Pseudomonas sp. SDT291_1_S447 | reverse complement strand
CCAAAGCAATTTGCCCAGGCTCCAGATCGTCGCCCTCTTCCACCAGTCGCACGGCAAACACAGTGCCGTGGGAGCCAGGCCAGCGCTCGTGGTCACACCAGATCACAGCGGTGTATTTGGCCGGGGTGTAGGTCTCAGCGATGTCGCGCAATTCCTGGGGAAGGATGTCGCGGCCATCAATGGTCGGGCCGCTGGTAGCAACACGCTTCCAGTAGGAGACAAGGGAACGGGGCATGAGTGGTAACTGCGCTCAATCGCTGA
>NZ_JBSVXS010000370.1:0-262 GCF_054070155.1 Pseudomonas sp. SDT291_1_S447 | reverse complement strand
CCAAAAGCAGCGCGCAACCGGACCTCGAAGACTACGATTACCCGGGCCGTTTCGTCGATCGCGAGCGTGGCAAGCATCTGGCCAATCGCGCACTGGAACGTCATCGCAGCGACTATCGTCTGGCCGAGGGCAACAGCGATCAGCCGATTCTGGTCAGCGGGCATTTCCTCGCCCTGACCGACCACGCCAATTCGACCTGGAACGACCTGTGGCTGCTCACCGAAATCTTCCACGAAGGCAAGCAGCCGCAAGTGCTCGAAGA
>NZ_JBSVXS010000369.1:0-262 GCF_054070155.1 Pseudomonas sp. SDT291_1_S447 | reverse complement strand
CCATGTAACGCTGAATGAAGTCCTGATACTTGGGCAGCAGTTCCTCGCGCTTGAGTGCCTGACGCCCGGCGAGACCCTTGATATCGCTCAGGCGCTGCAGATCCTGATCCAGCGACGCTTCCATCAGCAGCAGGTGCTTTTTTGCGTTGGCCGGGCTGCTCAGGGCTTCCGCCGGCGAATACGCGGCCGGTGCCGCTGCAGCAGCAATCACTGCAGCGGTTCCCTGAGCCAAAGTGCGGCGCTTGTGTGCGAGAGCCAGGCT
>NZ_JBSVXS010000368.1:0-264 GCF_054070155.1 Pseudomonas sp. SDT291_1_S447 | reverse complement strand
CCGGCGGCTTGCTGACCAGCATCCAGAACAACAACAGCAGCCAGAACAAGGGCACGCATGTGGAGAACGTGAACATTCACACGGGCAAAACCATGACGCCGCTGGAGATGGAAAACATGGTCGCAATGGCGGTCGGCGGATGAGCGAGTACGTGGATCTGCTGATCATCGACAACGACCTGGCACTGGATCCGTCGCACCAGCCGCTGCTGGTCGATGACCGCGCCTGCATCGCCCAGGACATCGCTCACATGATCCGCGACAG
>NZ_JBSVXS010000367.1:0-264 GCF_054070155.1 Pseudomonas sp. SDT291_1_S447 | reverse complement strand
TGCCTTGATGGCGGGCGACTTCGCGGTGCAGGTCGTCGCGTTCGTAGCCGATCAGCTCGTGTTCATCGAGGCGCAAGCCGAGCAGGTGGCCGCTGCCGTACGTCAGCCAGCTGACGCGATGGCCGTCGGGGCGCACGGTGGCGACTCGTTGGTTGAGCACGTCGTACTCGTGCTGCCAGATCGCGACGGTGGGTTTTTCCAGGCCGAGGTAATGTTGGTGTTCGCGCAGCAGATTGCCGGCCGGGTCGTGGAACCATTGCAGGC
>NZ_JBSVXS010000366.1:0-265 GCF_054070155.1 Pseudomonas sp. SDT291_1_S447 | reverse complement strand
GGCTGCAGCAACTGCGCGAGCAGGCGCCGCAGCAGGTGCTCAAGGAAGGCAAAGCCGCCGGCAAAGTCACCTTGGGGCTGGACGGTGACTACGCCAACCTTGACGCCCTGATGCATGACACCAAACAGATGGTGGACGAGCGTCTGCGCGACGGTGGCGACTTGATCGCGATCATCGGTTCCGATCTGTTGGCGGCCGATAAGGCGAAGCTGTACGCCAAGCAAGGCGACGTGCCGACCGAGAAAGAGCGCATCGAAGATGCCCA
>NZ_JBSVXS010000365.1:0-266 GCF_054070155.1 Pseudomonas sp. SDT291_1_S447 | reverse complement strand
ACATGCGATACCGAGCCGAATTCATATTCTGAAACAGATCAAAAGCCCCTCACCCCAGCCCTCTCCCGAAGGGAGAGGGGACTGACTGTGGTGTTTGGGAGAGGTACGCCGACGTGAAATACCGAGCCGAACGCAAATTTTGAAAGGCCCACCAATCGGCTCCCTCTCCCTCGGGAGAGGGCTGGGGTGAGGGGCGAATCCAATACAAAATCAAAGCCGAACACCCGCTCTTCACCACTCAATAGGCCGAGTGTCAGCTCGCCTGC
>NZ_JBSVXS010000364.1:0-269 GCF_054070155.1 Pseudomonas sp. SDT291_1_S447 | reverse complement strand
GCGTGACGCAATCGGCCTTGTCGCGGCGTATACGCTCACTGGAAGAATGGGTGGGTGTCGAACTGGTCGACCGTGGCACCTATCCGGTGCAACTTACCGCTGCGGGCGTCGCCTTCTGTAGCGAAAGCCGCGACGCCCTCGCCGGCCTGATGCGCCTGCGCGCCAGCCTGCGCGAAGTGGAACGCATGCCGGGGCGCTCGATCCAGGTGACCGCCGGCCACAGCCTGTCGATGACGTTCCTGCCCAAGTGGCTGGCGCAATTCCAACGA
>NZ_JBSVXS010000363.1:0-270 GCF_054070155.1 Pseudomonas sp. SDT291_1_S447 | reverse complement strand
CAGCGAACGCAACCCCAAACGCGTGCCGGCGCTGAAAGTGAAGCTCAAGGACTCGCCAGTGTACGTGGGCGTGAACAAGAACGAGCCGGCGCTGCTGGAGAAGGTCAACCAGATACTGGTCGCGGCCAAGGCCAATGGCAGCCTGGAGAAAAACGCACTGCAATGGCTGAAAGAGCCACTGCCCGCCGATCTCTGAAGCGACGGAGCTGACTCATGGCGTATCAATTTGACTTCGTGCCGGTGCTGGCCAATACCGACCTGCTGTTGCGC
>NZ_JBSVXS010000362.1:0-270 GCF_054070155.1 Pseudomonas sp. SDT291_1_S447 | reverse complement strand
TCGATCCGGGCGCAGCGTCTCCGGTTTGCTTCGCTGCACCTACTCCCGCTGTGTTCGACTGCGTCGAACGGTCGCTGCGTTCCCACGCCCGGATCGATCCCTCTACTCAGCCTTCCGACGTCGCCCGTGGATCAAGATCAAAAGCAGGCGAGCTGACACTCGGCCTATTGAGTGTGAAGAGCGCGGGTGTTCGGCTTTTGATTTGGGTTGTTGCTGCCCCTCACCCCAGCCCTCTCCCGAGGGAGAGGGAGCCGATTTGTGGGCTTTTCA
>NZ_JBSVXS010000361.1:0-273 GCF_054070155.1 Pseudomonas sp. SDT291_1_S447 | reverse complement strand
GATCAGGCCTTGTTTTTCGCCGGTAACCGACATGTACGCTGGTGTTGCCATGGGGATGCTCTCCTTGCTCAAAATGACGTACCCGGCGGGCACCATTGCTCACCGGAGTGGCCTTGAGCCATCAAACTTCATGCCAGCTTTCATGCAACCCATACAGATCAAGACTTTGCGGCCATCGATTCACTTTTCTTGACGCTAAACCGATGAAAAACCAAGAGAAGTGCGCAACTTCTTGCGCAGTGGTGTGCAAGAAGTTGCGCACTTGGCTGGAGG
>NZ_JBSVXS010000360.1:0-275 GCF_054070155.1 Pseudomonas sp. SDT291_1_S447 | reverse complement strand
ACTACTCGGCAGGCGTGAATATCGGCGTCATGATCGCGCCGTCGCTGGCGTTCATGCTGGTGTCACGGCCGTCCTTGCCGTCGCCATGGTTGTTGGCAGGTTTTACCTTGTTGCTGTTCGCCGTCGCCGTTGGAGTGATGAAAACCTCGACGGTGCTTTGGAACAAGCAGGCCTGAGGGGGACGAGGCGCACTGCATTGCGCGGACGCCTCGTTGCACTAGGTCATGACTGGGCGCTGATGGCGTAGCCGTCGAAGGCGCTTTGTTGCTGCAACG
>NZ_JBSVXS010000359.1:0-276 GCF_054070155.1 Pseudomonas sp. SDT291_1_S447 | reverse complement strand
TGTACAGGTCAAGTCGGTTGACCAGCAGGTGCTGTCGACCGTGCATAAGCTGTGTAAATCACTGGTGAGTCGACGTACTGGAGTGATCAACCAAGTGCACGGATTCTTACTGGAGTTTGGCGTTATCTTTCCCGCAGGCTACGCCGCGCTGGATCGGGTTCCTGTATTGATGGAGGAGCACAATCTACCTCTACGCCTGCGCCAAGCTATTAATCGGATGCTTGATGACATTCGCCAATTGACCAGCGAAATCAAAGCGCTGGATATCGAGATCAA
>NZ_JBSVXS010000358.1:0-276 GCF_054070155.1 Pseudomonas sp. SDT291_1_S447 | reverse complement strand
GCAGGTCCTGGATGGATTTGAGGTCGTTGACTTCGTATTCCATGTAGCCGCGGATGGCCTCCCAGTGGCTGATGGCGAGTGGCAGGCCGGCGCATTGGAATTCGAGGCTGGTGAGGGTTTCGCCTTGGTAGAAACCGATGCCCATGCCGTATTGACGGAGGATGCCGTATTGGGTGGCGCCTTGGGCTTCGATGATCCAGGCGCTTAGCGATTCCCAAGGTACGAAGACGGGTTCGGTTTCGCCTGCGGGCATGAAGCAGACTTCGCGGCGTTGGC
>NZ_JBSVXS010000357.1:0-279 GCF_054070155.1 Pseudomonas sp. SDT291_1_S447 | reverse complement strand
TGGCCAAGGCCGCATGGGACAGCATCGTCGGCATTTTCACCAAGGCCGTAAACGGTGTGATCGAGCTGCTGAACAGCATCCCGGGCGTGAACATCGAAGCGCGTTTCGGCGGCATGCCTGAAGTGCCCGGCGTCGATGCCGCGACCAATGCCGCTGACACCGCCAACGCGGCGCAGAAAGCCCAGCAAACCATCAACGCGGCAATCCCCAGCCTTTCGCCGGCGCGCCCTTCGGCGGTGCCGCCCGGCGGCTTGCTGACCAGCATCCAGAACAACAACA
>NZ_JBSVXS010000356.1:0-282 GCF_054070155.1 Pseudomonas sp. SDT291_1_S447 | reverse complement strand
CTGTCACGCCGGGGGTCGCGGGTTCGAGTCCCGTCCGCTGCGCCATATTCGGTAACCTGGACCACTGAACGCCAGGTCACCACGGAAGAACCCGCCAAGGCGGGTTTTTTTCTGCTCCAAGGTTGTACCCGCGGGATGTGTCGTTTTACTGGTTTTCGGATTTATTTGAAAAAAACTTCAATTAAATCAACACTTTACGAAAACTTGTGGCATAATGCGTCCCGTAACGAAGCGAAGGGTGATTAGCTCAGCTGGGAGAGCGTCTGCCTTACAAGCAGAATG
>NZ_JBSVXS010000355.1:0-282 GCF_054070155.1 Pseudomonas sp. SDT291_1_S447 | reverse complement strand
GCACCTGGCGCCCGGTCGGTTGCCCGGCGTGCAATCAAACCGGCTACAGCGGCCGTACCGGCATTCACGAATTGTTCTGCATCGATGACGACATCCGCACCCTGATTCACCAAGGGGCAGGGGAGCAGGCCTTGCGCGCATCTGCTGCCAAGGCCGGGATGTTCAGCCTGCGTGAGGACGGCGAGCGCTGGATCCGTAGCGGCGCCACCGCGCCTGAAGAAATCCTCCGTGTGACACGGGACGCCTGATGAATCGCTATCGTTTTGAAGCCGCCGACGCGAC
>NZ_JBSVXS010000354.1:0-285 GCF_054070155.1 Pseudomonas sp. SDT291_1_S447 | reverse complement strand
CCGTAACGGCCTGGGCCTGTCGCGCATGTGGCAGTTGGGCAACAGCCATCAGATCGAAACCGGCCTGGACTGGCATCGCAAGAGCGACGACAGCGGCCTGATGCGTGCTTTCGGCCAACAGGACCGCGCCTGGGTCGGCGGTCGCCATGGCCTGACGGCACGGGACCAATTGAGCTGGGAAGTGGCACAGCGCTCGTTCTCGACCCGTGCCGGCGACTCGTTGGGCAATGGTCATGCGCTGAAGCTGGAGCTTAACCACACGCTGGAATTCGCCGGGCCTAACTG
>NZ_JBSVXS010000353.1:0-286 GCF_054070155.1 Pseudomonas sp. SDT291_1_S447 | reverse complement strand
CGTAAGGTCACCAGCACCTGAAGCTGGCGTGTCTACCAATTTCACCATCTGGGCAATCATCGCTAGCGTTGCCGCTGTTGATGTGGCGCACTATACGGAGCGCCTTTTGATCTGTAAACCCCTGATTTAATTTTAATAAATCAGTTTTAAGAAAACCCGGGCTTAGAATGCAAAAAACCCGCTTTCGCGGGTTTTGTGTGAGCCTTGAAACTGATCTAGTCTCAAGCTCGAAATTGGTGCCCAGAAGAAGACTCGAACTTCCACGACCGTAAGGTCACCAGCACCT
>NZ_JBSVXS010000352.1:0-287 GCF_054070155.1 Pseudomonas sp. SDT291_1_S447 | reverse complement strand
GAGCAGCGCGCTCTTGCCACTGCCGCCGGGCGCGCACAGCAACTTGACCCTGACCTGCGCCGCCAGCAAGGGCTCGGCCAAACGTGGGCGCAGCAGATGGTGGGCGGACAGCCGAGGCATGAATCCAGGACGGTCCAGGCAGCGTGTCATGGCGGTCATTGCTGCATCCTGCTTTTTTATTGTTATGCAACGTGGCGCCTACCCTAGTCCTGAGGTCGACGGTTGTTGAAGAAGTATTCAGCGGGGTGATTGGCGGGCATAAAAAAGCCGGGAGCCTGAAGGGTCCC
>NZ_JBSVXS010000351.1:0-289 GCF_054070155.1 Pseudomonas sp. SDT291_1_S447 | reverse complement strand
CAAGTCGCTGCGTTGAAAACCCCGAAGAAACTGGTGGTGATCGACATGGTCGACGAGCGCCTGGAACTGGCGAAAAAATTCGGCGCCGATGTGGTGATCAACCCGTCGCGCGACAACGCCCGCGAAATCATCAACGGCCTGACCGACAACTACGGCTGCGACGTCTACATCGAAACCACCGGCGTGCCGGCGGGCGTGACCCAGGGCCTGGACCTGATCCGCAAGCTCGGGCGTTTTGTCGAGTTCAGCGTGTTTGGTGCCGAGACCAGCGTCGACTGGTCGATCATAG
>NZ_JBSVXS010000350.1:0-290 GCF_054070155.1 Pseudomonas sp. SDT291_1_S447 | reverse complement strand
GCGCTGACGCTTTTAGCCCAGGCGACCACCTTTGCATCGGCGTGGGGTTTGCGAAGTTCGGAAATGACGTTGGTGTCGAGTAGATACATCAGGAGAGGTCCACAGGTCGATGAGTGATCACGCCGCGTTCGGTTTCGAAGTCGATATCGGCCGCTTCTGGCATCACTAGCAGATCAACGATGTCGGCATTGAGCCCTGTCAGTTTCTGGTAGTCCTCAATGCTTAGCAGTACGTGGGCTGGCTTGCCTCTATCGGTGATAAAAACCGGCCCCTGGCGGGCTGCTTTTTTG
>NZ_JBSVXS010000349.1:0-290 GCF_054070155.1 Pseudomonas sp. SDT291_1_S447 | reverse complement strand
CGCCCAGTCGGGTATCCGGCTGTAGAACCGTAGACATCCTTTACATCTGAAACCGGGGACATCGTTTACACATTTGAAGCTTGGACGCGGCTCATGCCTCGTCCAAGCCTCCCCAGGGGATAGTCACACAGGTACAGATCCCAAAAATCATCTTCAACCTCTTTGAGCGCGATCCGCTCTCCTGATAGTGCTTCGCTCACAAATACCAACTTTCCTTTCCACATAATCGAGCCGTTCTGTCTGACGCTTCGTACTTTCATTTCCTCTGCATACTCCACATCCGGTAGGCA
>NZ_JBSVXS010000348.1:0-292 GCF_054070155.1 Pseudomonas sp. SDT291_1_S447 | reverse complement strand
CCGGCGATCAACTACGTCAACGTTTTAACGCTGAAAGTGGGAGACAACAAACCCGCTGGCGATTCTTCGATGGGCTTTCAACTGATGTGCGTTAAGTAAACCTATTTCCCCACAGGGACTGAGCGCCGGTCATACAAGCGCTCAGTTGTTGCTCAGTTCGATAACACAACAGCGACCGCTCACGGCAACCTCCAGCAGGTCAGTGTTACCGTCCACTTGCAGGCAGTCGTGATGGCCAAGTTTCTGGTCCAGCACCTTCACTTCATCCGCAACACTGAACACCAGCACCGTC
>NZ_JBSVXS010000347.1:0-293 GCF_054070155.1 Pseudomonas sp. SDT291_1_S447 | reverse complement strand
CTGGACATCATGATCGGCGGCAAGGGCAACGACGCCTACGTACTGGATCAGGCGGATGAACTGGCGCTCGTGCAAGAGTTGGCCAATGAGGGCACTGACACCCTCTACATCAACTACGCCGCAGCTACCCAGACCCGAACCATCGATCTTGGCCTGAGCAACCTGCACGATGTCGAGAATGTCACGTTGCTAGGCGCCGGCCAGTTCACCGTCATCGGTAATGACCAGAACAACACTTTGCTCGGCAATGCCGATGCCAACACCCTTCAAGGCGGTGCGGGCGACGATATTCT
>NZ_JBSVXS010000346.1:0-301 GCF_054070155.1 Pseudomonas sp. SDT291_1_S447 | reverse complement strand
AATCCCTCGATTCAAAAAAACTCCACGAAGCCGCCGACCGCGCCCTCGATCACTATCTCTGCCCACCCGGCTCGACCCCACCGCCACGCAAAACCCGCCGGATGTACGCCGTCACCGCCGACTTCAAAAACGAGGAACTGCTGGCCGATGCCAGCGAAACGCTCGCCTCAGCCAGAACCATCGCCCATGACTTCGCCCACCTCATTCCCGCGTCGCAGCGTCGTACTTTGTTGGGGATTGCACAACTGATCATGCTCGGCGAACTGGCGGTGAATCGGGTGATGGATAATCTGGAGTTGCC
>NZ_JBSVXS010000345.1:0-302 GCF_054070155.1 Pseudomonas sp. SDT291_1_S447 | reverse complement strand
AGGACTACCTGAGTCAGGTTGGGATCGTAGACGCCCTAGACAACGCGTTTTGTCCAGGGTACGCAAACGTGCTCGCGAAACACATGGACTGTGCTCCAAATGCGGCTCGCGATTAGCGCGAGGCTAATCCCAAGCCATCAAAACAGGCAGATAGAATGACGACTGATCCACCCGACAAAACACCTAAAAGGCCGAAACCTAATCGTGACGACTTCACAGCCAAAATCAGAAATGCGCTTGCCTTAAGAGCTGGCTACCGGTGCGCATTCACCGGTTGCGGCATTGCCACCTCAGGACCGAGC
>NZ_JBSVXS010000344.1:0-302 GCF_054070155.1 Pseudomonas sp. SDT291_1_S447 | reverse complement strand
TATGGAAGAACGGCGAATGGGTTGATGATATCGACGCCGTGCTGGCTGCACTCCGAGATAAGAAACTACAAGCGATCGCGACCGGATGCGCGGACTACATCGCGGGCGGTTTCACTTCCAGTGCGTTGGGCGAGCCATACCGTTACGGCAGCGCGATCGATGACCAGGTGAACTTGAATGGCCAAGTGCTGCTGGGCATGGACGATGTTTACCCATGTTATGACGCTTATCAGGTAATGACTTT
The DNA here is from genome assembly GCF_054070155.1 of Pseudomonas sp. SDT291_1_S447. Lineage (NCBI taxonomy): Bacteria > Pseudomonadati > Pseudomonadota > Gammaproteobacteria > Pseudomonadales > Pseudomonadaceae > Pseudomonas > Pseudomonas sp. SDT291_1_S447. The sequence goes on along the minus strand of NZ_JBSVXS010000344.1, from coordinate 58 downwards.
CCGGCCGCACACCATCGAACAATTGCAGAAAGTCAGCCTTGACCTGGTGCGCTTCCGG
>NZ_JBSVXS010000343.1:0-303 GCF_054070155.1 Pseudomonas sp. SDT291_1_S447 | reverse complement strand
ATTCGCCGTTCTGGCGGGTGATGACCGCGCTGGTGACCAAACCGGTGTTGTGGCTGTTGGACTTTCTGTGCCTGACGGTGCTGCCGAATTTCTTTGTGAAAACGGCGGTGGATGCGTGGCTGGACATGCTTGCTTGGGCGGTCAACGTCGAGCGTAAAGGCGCCACCAAAGCGCAAGGGAAATTGCTGTTCACCCGCGCTTTACCGGACGGCGTGATGGAACTGGAAAAGGGCATAGTGGTGCAGTCGGCCGCCATCAACGGCAACGTGTACCAATTGATTACCACGGCGCCGGCGACGTTCG
>NZ_JBSVXS010000342.1:0-309 GCF_054070155.1 Pseudomonas sp. SDT291_1_S447 | reverse complement strand
CGCCGTGGTCGCTGCGCAGCGCAATGCTGATCTCGCTGGTGGTGTCGTCGATGCGTAATTCGTTGGCGCGGCTGCCCTTGTATTCCTTGCTCTTGACCGTGGCCAGCGTCTTGAAGTCCGGGAGTTTGTACGGCGGTAGATTGGCGCCGTGGTACAGGCAACCGGTGATCAGCGGCTGATCGGGATCGCCCTCGAGGAAGGTGATCAACACCTCCATGCCGACCCGTGGGATGTTGATCGAGCCAAAGGTCTCAGCCGCCCAGCTCGACGCGACGCGCATCCAGCAACTGGTCATGTCGTCGTGCTTGC
>NZ_JBSVXS010000341.1:0-314 GCF_054070155.1 Pseudomonas sp. SDT291_1_S447 | reverse complement strand
TGGCCGGGCAACTGTCGGAACTGAACGCTGGCCAGCAGACCCTGACGGTCGCGGTGAACGACATCGGCGCCAAGGTCGGCCGCTTGCTGACCATTCTCACGGTGGTCGCTTCTGTGCTGCAGATGGTTGTGCCGGCACTGTTGCGGGTGTGGTTCCCATGAGCCTGCGTGGCAGGATTCAAGCCGGTGTGATTGCGCTGGCCAGCGCTCCCTTGGTGATCTTCCTGGGCACTTGGGAAGGCCGTGGCCAGAACACGGTCTATGCCGACAAGTTGGCCAGCGGACTGCCCACTGTCTGCAAGGGCATCACCCGAC
>NZ_JBSVXS010000340.1:0-316 GCF_054070155.1 Pseudomonas sp. SDT291_1_S447 | reverse complement strand
AGGACACCGCCCTTTCACGGCGGTAACAGGGGTTCGAGTCCCCTAGGGGACGCCAGTTTTACAGAAGTGATGTTGCAAGATGTCACTCCGCCGCGAGGCGAGAAATCCGGGGCTTTAGCTCAGCTGGGAGAGCGCCTGCATGGCATGCAGGAGGTCAGCGGTTCGATCCCGCTAAGCTCCACCAATTTTACACGTTCAAGGTCTGGCCACACCGGCCTTGAATCGATCAGATCTCAGCACTGATCAGTTGTATAGAAGGTTTGTGTCCCCTTCGTCTAGTGGCCTAGGACACCGCCCTTTCACGGCGGTAACAGGG
>NZ_JBSVXS010000339.1:0-316 GCF_054070155.1 Pseudomonas sp. SDT291_1_S447 | reverse complement strand
CGTTCAGTTCCGACAGTTGCCCGGCCATGTGTTCGAACCCCTGTTCCAACTTGGTCACGCGGGTAGGCACGGTTTCGTGGCGGTCTTCCAACTCGCTCAGCCGGTGTTCAAATACGGCGAATCTCTGCTCCAGCGTTCCGAGGCGTCCGGCGTCAGTCGTCATCAGCGTTTACTCTGCTCAAAGCTCGTTTGGCACGGGACGCACCGCGTTTTACCGCCCAGAGCCTGCCGCGCCGGCGGGATCTCGTTGTCGCAGTCCTCGCAATGGGTCAGGCTTGGCCCGACCGGCACAGGCGTCAGCAGCTGGGCCTTGATC
>NZ_JBSVXS010000338.1:0-321 GCF_054070155.1 Pseudomonas sp. SDT291_1_S447 | reverse complement strand
AATATGGTATCGATGGTTTGAGTACGGTGTATGTGGGCAACTCGATCCAGTATTCCGACTTCAACTACCAAGACGAAAAATCCTGGCAGGTCCGTTATGACATGAATCTGGCGCCTTACGGAATACCGGGCTTGACCTTTATGACCCGATACGTAAAGGGCACCGGATTCGATACCGCGGCGACCAATAACGGCCATGCCTGGGAACGAGATATCGAATCCAAGTATGTGGTGCAAGAAGGCCCCGCAAAAAATTTGAGTTTCCGGCTACGCCACGCTTCGTACCGCAGTTCCGATAGAGGCGGTGAGATCGACGAAATTC
>NZ_JBSVXS010000337.1:0-321 GCF_054070155.1 Pseudomonas sp. SDT291_1_S447 | reverse complement strand
GGCGCACATTGAGCTTCAGGCCAACCTCTTCCCGGGTCACGGTCTGGAACGGGTTATTGCTGGTGCCGCCACCGCCAGTGACATAACTGCCGCTGACAAACGGAATGGTCTGGCCCACAAAAATACTCGCCGCTTCGTTGTCGAGGGTCAGCAGATTCGGCGTCGACAACACGTTGGTGCCGCCCTTGCTCTTCAACGCCCGGGCCAGCACTTTCAGGTCGAGAATCTTGCCGATGCCGGGAATGTCGACGGTGCCGTTGACGTAGCCCAGGTTCAAACCCTGCGGCAGCACGTCGATGCTGGTTTTGCCGTTGGTGTTGA
>NZ_JBSVXS010000336.1:0-323 GCF_054070155.1 Pseudomonas sp. SDT291_1_S447 | reverse complement strand
GCACACCGAAGGTTTCGGCCGTGTCGTTCACGATCCGATACAGATGCAACTGACCACCGCCGGCGGTGGCTTCAGCCATGCGCAACAGATCCGTCAGCTGGGTTTTATCCACAAAGGGAATCATCAGCGAGACGGCAAGCGTCTTAGGCTTGAAGCCTTTGTGCGCCTTGTCGGTGTTGCTGGTCTGGCCGGACATATCGCCGCTTTCGATTCGCAGGTTGGCCGTGACTTTGAGGTTCTTGCCCTGGACTTTTTGCCCGTCGAGTAGCAGCGTCATAGGCCCACCAGTTCACGCACAAAGCTCAGTCCTTCTTTGCTGCCGA
>NZ_JBSVXS010000335.1:0-323 GCF_054070155.1 Pseudomonas sp. SDT291_1_S447 | reverse complement strand
GCACACCGAAGGTTTCGGCCGTGTCGTTCACGATCCGATACAGATGCAACTGACCGCCGCCGGCGGTGGCTTCAGCCATGCGCAACAGTTCCGTCAGCTGGGTTTTATCCACAAAGGGAATCATCAGCGAGACGGCCAACGTCTTAGGCTTGAAGCCTTTGTGAGCCTTGTCGGTATTGCTGGTCTGGCCGGACATATCGCCGCTTTCGATTCGCAGGTTGGCCGTGACCTTGAGGTTCTTGCCCTGGACTTTTTGCCCGTCGAGTAACAGCGTCATAGGCCCACCAGTTCACGCACAAAGCTCAGTCCTTCTTTGCTGCCGA
>NZ_JBSVXS010000334.1:0-324 GCF_054070155.1 Pseudomonas sp. SDT291_1_S447 | reverse complement strand
AGCTCGACGCGACGCGCATCCAGCAACTGGTCATGTCGTCGTGCTTGCCTTCGCGATCCCAGAAGAACTGCACCTTCACGCGACCGTACTGGTCGCAGTAGATCTCTTCGCCTTCAGGGCCGCAGACCACCGCACTTTGCGTGCCGAGGACTTTCGGTTTCGGGTGATCGAGCGGCGGACGGTACGGCACATCCCACGGGATGGCGCTGAAGCGGTTGCGATAGCCCTGGTGGAAATCGTCCTTGAGGTCGGTGGTGTCGCTGGTCACCGACTCTTCGAGCACTTGCGGCTGCTTGCCTTCGTGGAAGATTTCGGTGAGCAGCC
>NZ_JBSVXS010000333.1:0-326 GCF_054070155.1 Pseudomonas sp. SDT291_1_S447 | reverse complement strand
GAAACTGGCGATCCTGGCTTACATGGCCGTGATCTACACGCTCAGCGCCGGCCTTGCCCTGGTGCGCGGCGCCATGCTGCTGTGGCAGGGCGCTATCTGGCTGGTCAACGCGGCGCTGCTGGCCAACCCGATGGTGTGGATCGTGGTCGGTGTTCTCGCGCTGGTGGCGGTCATTGTCGCGGCGGTTCACTACTGGGACGCATGGACGTCCGCCCTGATGAACACGGCTGCGTTCCAGTTCGTCGCTGACAAGCTGCAGAAGCTATCCGACTGGTTTAACTCCATGGGCGGTTGGTCAGGCATGGCCAAGGCCGCATGGGACAGCA
>NZ_JBSVXS010000332.1:0-328 GCF_054070155.1 Pseudomonas sp. SDT291_1_S447 | reverse complement strand
CAACTCGGCGCCGCGCTATTGCGTGAAGTTCGGCTTCTGGGCACGACGAAGCCGATCTGACCAAGGCTCAACGAACCCAGCCACCGCCTTGCCAATGGTAGCCGTCGTTGCGCTGGACCCAATGTGGATGCACGTAGCGATAACCTTCGCGCACCGGCTCCCAGTGGCCGTGTACTGCGACATAGCGCCCGCCTTCCCAACGCCAATAGCCGCGTGACCAAATGTAGCCATAGCGCACCGGCGGCTCGACTTCGATCACCTGCACCGGCGGCGGTTGCGGCGCGATGACTTCCACATATTCGCGTTGTACCGGCCTGCGCTCATGCAC
>NZ_JBSVXS010000331.1:0-332 GCF_054070155.1 Pseudomonas sp. SDT291_1_S447 | reverse complement strand
ACTCTGGGTCTTCTGGGTGCTGGCGCCCACCGCGAACTGATCGCCCACATTAGGCGCGCCGCTCAGGCCGAAGGTCACACCGGCCACTGTGATCGAGCTCGGCGTGGTGGTGGTGTCGATGACGCCCGAATCAATCGGCTTGCTGTTGGCGTTGTAGGGCTGTGCAAACACCTGGAAGGCCGACGAGTCAGTGTCACTGAACTTGACCAGCACACCGCTGTTGGCCGGAAAGGTGCTGGCATATTTAGCGGGATTGCTGACCGTGGCATTGGTCAACTGCGTCGACGACGTGTTGCTTGCCGTGCGGGACACGTTAAAGGTGTCCGGCTTGG
>NZ_JBSVXS010000330.1:0-334 GCF_054070155.1 Pseudomonas sp. SDT291_1_S447 | reverse complement strand
TCAAGATGGTCGAGTGCGGCTTGGGTGTATCGCTGATTCCTCAGGCCGGGTTGTGGCTGGAACGCTCGCCCAAGATACGAATTATCCCGCTGGGCAGCCTGACCTTTTACCGCGAAATCATCCTGCTCAGTCGCTATAACCAGCGCCAACTCCCCGTACCGCAACTGTTTGCCCGCTGCCTGCTCGCTGACGCCAGCCTGTAAGATGCCTGCTTATTGCCCCCGTTTCGGAGCCCTCACCTTGCCCGCCCTAGATGAAATCGATCGCCAACTGATCGCCGCCTTGCAGATCAACGCCCGCGAAAGCGTGGCCATGCTGGCCCGGCAGCTGGGCA
>NZ_JBSVXS010000329.1:0-334 GCF_054070155.1 Pseudomonas sp. SDT291_1_S447 | reverse complement strand
ACGCCACCGCCCAGGCCACCGATGCCTGGGTGCGTATCGAACGGATTTACGGCGACCTCGCCCGGTTTTGATTTTTCCTGGAGTCCTTTATGAACAACAAACATGGCGTGGCGCTTGCCGTCGCCTTGAGCCTGATGCTGTCCAGCTTTGCAAAGGCCGACGAAGAAGAAGGCGAGCTTGAACTCACCGAGCAGCAGATTCAGGCCGCTGGCATTCAGGTCGCACAGGCACAACCGCGATCGATCAGCACGTTGCTGGTGCTGCCGGGTGAAGTGCGCTTTGACGAAGATCGAACCTCCCACATCCTCCCGCGTACGGCGGGCGTGGTGGAGTC
>NZ_JBSVXS010000328.1:0-336 GCF_054070155.1 Pseudomonas sp. SDT291_1_S447 | reverse complement strand
AATGCCAATGCCGCCTTGCCAGAATCCGGGGCGAGCCAGGTAATCACCTGGTCCGCCCACGGCCAGCCCCCAGGCCTGGTCAAACACGATTTCCACACTGCCGGTGGCGGCCATGCCCACGGCATTCCAGCCTTCGTCCGTGACGACGACGCCGGGTTGATCCATAGGCACCGCCACCAACTGTTGGCGGTCGTCTTCGTCCCAGGCCGTCAGCAAGCCATGGCTGACCACCGCCGCGCCGGAACACCAGGCTTTACGCCCTTGCACCTTCAGGCGCTGGCCCTCTTTGAAGACGCGTACCTTGGCGGTGGGTGGCTCGGCCGCCCACATGCCCCA
>NZ_JBSVXS010000327.1:0-343 GCF_054070155.1 Pseudomonas sp. SDT291_1_S447 | reverse complement strand
CGCGGTGGTGCGGTACAGGCCACGTTTTTGCAGGGCCGGGATCACGTGCTCGACAAAGTCATTCAGCGAGCCGGGGCTGATCAGCGGGTTGAGCATATAGCCGCTGGTACCTGAGATACGCGCATGCTCCTCGATCTTTTGCGCGATCTGCTCCGGGGTGCCGACCAGGATCAGGTCGCTGCCACGGGTGACATTGGCAAAGCGCTGGCGCACTTCACCGGCCGTCAGGGGTTTGCCGCTGCCATCGGGCCTCATCACGTAGGAGGTCATGCCTTCGGTGTGGGTCGACAGCGCTTCGTTGTCGGCGTAGCGGCTGATGTCGATGCCGGTGTCGCCGGCGTAA
>NZ_JBSVXS010000326.1:0-345 GCF_054070155.1 Pseudomonas sp. SDT291_1_S447 | reverse complement strand
AGCCGTACATCTTCGAGATGAATTTATCGAGGAAGTCCACTTCGGTCAGGCCGCTAACGTCGTTCTTGGCCTTCTTTTCCCGCTTCTTACCGTTGCTTTCGCCTCGTTCACGACGTTGACCAGGCTGGCGTTCGCGAGGCTCGTCCGGTGCGTCCGACGGCGATGCCTGTGCAGGCTTGGCCGCAAGTTTTTTCAGCCGCTCAAGCAGGTTCGTCAGTCGCTCCAGTTCGTCCAGTTCGGCTTTCGTCAGCGGATCGATCTTTTCCAGGATCAGGGTGATTCGCCGGTTAACCGCGCTCAACGGTTCTTCATCCGTCAGCATCTCGTCCCAGCCGCCTTGGCGGA
>NZ_JBSVXS010000325.1:0-347 GCF_054070155.1 Pseudomonas sp. SDT291_1_S447 | reverse complement strand
CGAGGGCGCGGTCGGCGGCTTCGTGGAGTTTTTTTGAATCGAGGGATTCGTAGGGCGAGGTGGGGTCGGTTTCGGGTGGGTTGGGTGTTGGTTTGATCATCGGTAAAGCCTCTAGAGTAGTGAAGCTGCCACCGTTCGCTGCTAACGAAGGAGGTGGCGGCTGTACGCGGGTTAGCAGACCAGGACTCTAGAACCCGGCGCACCGAAGTGCCCCACGCAAAGCCGCCATAACGGCGACGGACTTTGTGCGTCTAGAGATAACCCGGGCTGCTAAACCCGATCGCTGAAGTAATCAGCGACCGCACCACAATAGAACCCGCCCCCAAGGCGCACAAGCCGGCGGATTC
>NZ_JBSVXS010000324.1:0-351 GCF_054070155.1 Pseudomonas sp. SDT291_1_S447 | reverse complement strand
TCAAAGCCCTGCTGGCCCAGCTGCTGGTCGTCGCCGCTGGCATTCAGGCCGTGATTGAGCCTGCCGCCGAAGACGCACCAGAACCCGATCAGGCCCCAATCGATGACGTAACTGACGCGGTGAACGACATCGTCACCACTGCAGAAGAAGAGCGCGAGTTCCAGCGTAACGGCGGCGGCAACAAAGCCGTGCTGGCGGCGTTGGCGGGCCTGCAGAAGCAGTTCACCGAATTGAAGAACACTCCTTCAGGTCGCCAATTGCCGCGCTCCACCGGCGCCGCCGACAAATCCAAAGTACGGGTGCTCTGACATGGCTCGTTCCCTGAGCGCCTACGGCGCCAAGATGTACGCC
>NZ_JBSVXS010000323.1:0-351 GCF_054070155.1 Pseudomonas sp. SDT291_1_S447 | reverse complement strand
GGCGTACATCTTGGCGCCGTAGGCGCTCAGGGAACGAGCCATGTCAGAGCACCCGCACTTTGGATTTGTCGGCGGCGCCGGTCGAACGTGGCAGCTGACGACCATTGGTGGTGTTTTTCAGTGCGGTGAACTCTTTTTGCAGCGTGGTGAACGCTGCCAGCAAGGCCTTGTTACCGCCACCGGTACGCTGAAATTCGCGCTCAGCCTCTGCAGTCGTGACGATATCGTCTACGGCCGTAGTTACGTCGTCGATCGGGGCTTGATCGGGTTCTGGTGCGTCTTCAGCGGCAGGCTCGATCACGGCCTGAATGCCAGCGGCGACGACCAGCAGCTGGGCCAGCAGGGCTTTGA
>NZ_JBSVXS010000322.1:0-353 GCF_054070155.1 Pseudomonas sp. SDT291_1_S447 | reverse complement strand
CCTCTCCCTCCGGGAGAGGGCTAGGGTGAGGGGCTTTTGATCTGATTCAGAATCTGAGTTCGGCTCGGTATTTCATGTCGGCGTAGCTTTCCCAAACACCTCGATCAGTTCTCTCTCTCGAGGGAGAGGGAGCCGATTTGTGTGCTTTTCAAAGCCTGAGTTCAGCGCGGTATCGCACGTCGACGTAGCTCTCCCAAACACCTCGATCAGTTCCCTCTCCCTCCGGGAGAGGGCTAGGGTGAGGGGCTCTTGATCTGGTTGTTGATCTGGCTTTTTGCCCCGTCGGCAGGCCGAGCGTAGGTGTTCATCCGGGGGTAGGCGCGTAGCGCCGTGCGGCGCAGCCGCATACATCG
>NZ_JBSVXS010000321.1:0-355 GCF_054070155.1 Pseudomonas sp. SDT291_1_S447 | reverse complement strand
GCGGTGTAGACGACGTTACCGCCTTCAGCGGCAGTGGCGGTCGCGGTCAGTTTCACCGTGGTGGTGTCGATGGTATCGGTAACGCTGGTGATGGCCGGAGTCGTGCTCGGCACCAGGTTTTCGAAGTTGCCACCGGTAGCGTTGCTGATCGTCGCCTGCACGTTGCCAGCGTCTTTGTAGACGTCGTCGGCTGGCGCTGGAACGGTCACGGTGCCAGTGGTTTTACCGGCGTCGATGGTGATCACGGCGCCGTTCGACAGGGTTACGGTCACTGGCGAACCAGCGGCGTTGGTCAGCGTAGCGGTGTAAACAATCGAACCGCCTTCAGCCACAGAACCGGTCGCACTGAGCGACA
>NZ_JBSVXS010000320.1:0-359 GCF_054070155.1 Pseudomonas sp. SDT291_1_S447 | reverse complement strand
ATAACAGAACTCTCATGGGTTGGTTCCTTGGTTACAAACGATTAGCCGCACGTTAGAGACAAACACACTATCAGCTTGTAGCTTACCGCTGAAAAAGGAAAAGTCGGCCCTTGAACAATACCACCACCCTTGCCCTGGCCTGCAGCGCCGCCTTCCTCGCCCAGGTCGGCATCAGCAGTTACCTGCCCGCCGTCCCGGCCATTGCCCACGCCCTCCCCGCCGCCGAAGACCATGTTGCCCTGGCCCTGGCGATTTACTTGGTCGGCATGGCTTTACCGATGTTGCTATGGGGCAGCCTGGGTGAGCGTTTTGGGCGCAAGCCCGTGCTGCTGGCGGCGCTCGCCGTGTATGCGCTGGCC
>NZ_JBSVXS010000319.1:0-364 GCF_054070155.1 Pseudomonas sp. SDT291_1_S447 | reverse complement strand
TACACATCCTTGCGCCTTTGCCTACAGCTACGCCAGAATCCGCCGGCTTGTGCGCTTTGGGGGTGGGTTCTATTGTGGTCCGGTCGCTGACGAATCAGCGATCGGGTTTGGTAGCCCGGCTTAGACTTGGCGCATAGCGTCACCCGATACGGGCCTTTTTGGGGCTTTGTATTTATGGTGGCCATGCGCAGGGCGTCTTCGGGCGCGCCGGTTCTCCAAGTCACCGGTCTACCAACCTTCGTATGGCCACCACCCCTTCGTTTGGTAGCGAAAGATGATGGCTCCTTTTCTACGATTTGGAGATTCACTCATGATCAAACCAACACCCAACCCGCCCGAAACCGCCTCGGTTTCCCCCTACGAA
>NZ_JBSVXS010000318.1:0-364 GCF_054070155.1 Pseudomonas sp. SDT291_1_S447 | reverse complement strand
ATCTCGACTTGCAGGCGTGGCGTCGCGGTGCCGGTCAACTTGATGCTGGTATCGATGGTCACGGTGTTATTGGGTATTTCCACTCCTTTGGAGTCCTGCACCGAGGTAATCGCAGGGATTACTGCATTTGAATACGTGAGGATTCTGCGGACTGAATCCTGGCCGGTACCATAGTTCGCTCTGGCCTTGAGCGTACGAGTCCCAAAGGAGATCAGCGTTGCGGTGTATGTCCAGGTGCCGGTGCCGTCGACCGGGCGCTTGCCCTTTGAAGTGGCAGCCTCGAATATCTCGACCTCCTGGTCTGGCGCTGCGGTACCGGTCAAGGTTACAACGGGATCGACCGTACCACCGTCGTGCACAATTT
>NZ_JBSVXS010000317.1:0-365 GCF_054070155.1 Pseudomonas sp. SDT291_1_S447 | reverse complement strand
CAGCGGCGTGACCTTCACCGTCGCCAGCCCCGCCGAACAATCCGCACTGCAAGGCGCGATCAAGGAAGTGCTGAGAGAGCGCGAATACCTGAAAACCCTCAACCGCGAACGCAACCAGATCACCCACAACAAGAATCGTCAGGGCCACAAAACGGCGAGAGCGGTGGAGTTGCAGGAAGAGATTGTGCGGGTGCGAGCGCAATTGACGCAGATCGAAGGGCGACTGGCGGCAGCGTTGAGCCCGATTGAAGAGCTGCCGGATCGCTCGGCGCGGCTGTACGGCGCAACGCCTGCAAGAGCGGGGGTGACGGTGGTGTTTCCGCCGGCGCAACAGGGGGAGTTAAGGAGTTTGTTGGGGAATATTC
>NZ_JBSVXS010000316.1:0-366 GCF_054070155.1 Pseudomonas sp. SDT291_1_S447 | reverse complement strand
AACTGGTCGACAACCTGCTGCGCGAATACGCCGGCACCCACTACGACTACGACGACCGCGGCAACCAGATCCAGCGCTGGCACAACGGCCAACGCAGCGACCTGCGTTGGGATCTGTTTGATCGACTGGTGCATTTCGAAGACCCGCGCCTCAGCGTTGATTTCGCCTACGACGCACTGGGACGCCGCCTGCACAAAAATTCCCGCGCGCATTACAAACAGCGCCCGGAAGCAGGTTCCCTCTGGAACAGAAACGAACACGCGCGCAAACAGCGCGAACTCGGCTGCGGCTTTACCTTGTACGGTTGGGACGGCGACAACCTCGCGTGGGAAAGCAGCCCGGCACAAAGCGATGGCGAGCCCGGCC
>NZ_JBSVXS010000315.1:0-368 GCF_054070155.1 Pseudomonas sp. SDT291_1_S447 | reverse complement strand
CAACCAGCGTTTGCTGGTCGTCGTTGAAGTCGATCAGGGCGATTTGCAGCCCCACAGGGGTGATGGTGACGAAGTCGTAGCGCCGGCAGGTTCGGCCGTATTGCTGAATCAGCACGCGCAAAAGCTCGGGATTGAGCGACAGTTGAGCGTTGCTGAACTTCAGCAGCACAACGTCCCAATCGCGGTCGGGCTGGCGTTCCTCAATCTCGACGTAACCCACGCCCAGGCGCTCGAATATGCGTTTCAAACCGGCGGTGCTGCCGGCGTCGACCGAGTTGATAAACGCGTACTTCACGCGCAGGCGAAACAGCGACTCGGGTTCGCCCTTGAAGCGCGTCACGTCCCGCTGCCAGGCCCACAGCTCAAGG
>NZ_JBSVXS010000314.1:0-372 GCF_054070155.1 Pseudomonas sp. SDT291_1_S447 | reverse complement strand
ACATCAGCTGCTCCATAAGTTCCCACACGAATTGCTTGATTCATTGAAGAAGACGAAAGAAGCAGCCCGAAATTGGGTCTGTAGCTCAGTTGGTTAGAGCGCACCCCTGATAAGGGTGAGGTCGGCAGTTCGAATCTGCCCAGACCCACCAATTTTGTGTGGGAAATACCTGTAGAAATACGGGGCCATAGCTCAGCTGGGAGAGCGCCTGCCTTGCACGCAGGAGGTCAGCGGTTCGATCCCGCTTGGCTCCACCACTACTGCTTCTGAAGTTTGAAAGCTTAGAAATGAGCATTCCATCGTGACGATGGTGAATGTTGATTTCTAGTCTTTGACTAGTTCGTTCTTTAAAAATTTGGGTATGTGATAGAA
>NZ_JBSVXS010000313.1:0-377 GCF_054070155.1 Pseudomonas sp. SDT291_1_S447 | reverse complement strand
ACGGCAAGACACCGGTATGGGCGTACGTGACCGACGCCCAAGGCCGCAAGCGCTTTGTTCCAGGCCTGCACAACCGCCGGCTGGCTGAAGTGGAGGTTTGTCTGAAATGACGATTCCACCGCTACGGCTCGCGCTGATCGTGATGCTGATTACTGCTTTGGTGCCCTTGTATTGGTTCATCCGGGTTGTGGATCAACGTGATGAAGCGCTGAAAGACCTGAAAGGCCTGAAAACGGAGGTCGTCGGGTTGCGCGAAGCGGCCCGAATCAGCGGCGAGATGCTGGCCGAGCGGGACGCGATTGACCAACGAAACACCAAGGAATTGACCGATGCACTCACTGAAAACGAGCGCCTGCGCCGCGCTGTTGGCGATGGCA
>NZ_JBSVXS010000312.1:0-389 GCF_054070155.1 Pseudomonas sp. SDT291_1_S447 | reverse complement strand
ATCGACCAGCAATAGCAGCGGCAGTACCGGTGGCAGTTACGCACAAGGCAGTGGCAGCACCAGTAGCAGCGGTAATCAGGCGAGCGAACAGAACGTCGCCTTCAGCGCCGGCGGCGTGACCATTCAGGCTGACGCCACCACCAACACCTTGCTGATTTCTGCGCCGGAGCCGTTGTATCGCAACTTGCGCGAGGTGATCGATCTGCTCGACCAGCGTCGTGCGCAAGTGGTGATCGAAAGTTTGATCGTCGAAGTCGGCGAGGACGATGCCAGTGAGTTTGGTGTGCAATGGCAGACGGGCAATCTCGGCGGCAATGGCGTGATCGGTGGCGCAAATCTGGGTGGTTCGGGACTCAACACCAACGGCAAAACCAGCATCGACGTGCTGC
>NZ_JBSVXS010000311.1:0-393 GCF_054070155.1 Pseudomonas sp. SDT291_1_S447 | reverse complement strand
CGTAGTCTTCGAGGTCCGGTTGCGCGCTGCTTTTGGCGTCGCTTTCCAGCTCGATTTTCGGTTTGACGAAGTCGTAATCGCGACGCGTGGTGCGGCTGGTGCGCGTGGCCAAACGCAGGCCGAAGCGCTTGACCACCGGTTTGTCGGCGACCAGTCCGGAGTCCTGCTGATAGGCCACCGGCGCCAATTTCGGGAACACCGTCTGGTCATCACCGAATGTCAGCTTGTGGCCGCTGGACGTGTGCTGGAAGTGGTAGTGAATGCCCTCCTCTTCACACAAGCGCTGGATGAAATCCAGGTCCGATTCGTCGTACTGCACGCAGTAAATGCGCTCGGGGTAAATCGCGCTGAGCTGGAAGTGGTAATCGCTGGCGAGGATGCCGTGTTCTTCCA
>NZ_JBSVXS010000310.1:0-399 GCF_054070155.1 Pseudomonas sp. SDT291_1_S447 | reverse complement strand
GACACCCTCTACATCATGTACGGCTCCACGCCGCAGACCGAGACCGTTGACCTGAATGCCGGTAATCTGCTGAACGTCGAAAACGTCACGTTGCTCGGTGCAGGCCGGTTCACCGTCATGGGGAATGGCTCGAACAACACACTGACCGGCAACAGCGGGGACAACATCCTCGACGGCAGTGTGGGTGCCGACACCCTGATCGGTGGAGCCGGAAACGACACTTACGTGGTCGATAACTACGGCGACGTCATTATCGAGAGCAGCACCCTGGCCAGTGAGATCGACACCGTTCGCTCCTCCGTCAACTGGGCACTGGGCGCCAACCTGGAAAACCTCACTCTCACCGGCACCGGCAACATCGCCGGTAACGGCAACGCCCTCAACAACGTGTTGATCGGC
>NZ_JBSVXS010000309.1:0-405 GCF_054070155.1 Pseudomonas sp. SDT291_1_S447 | reverse complement strand
CCAGCTGTGCCTGCCACTGCGGATCAAACCGCCCGGCCAACCGTGCCTGGAACGCCAAATTATCCTCGACCCGCAGGCTGCCGATCAGGTTGAACTGCTGGAACACCAGCCCGATCTCCGTGCGCCGCCAGTGGGCCAGCTGCGCTTCGCTGAGTTGGTCGAGGCGCTGCTCGCCGACCTGGATGCTGCCACCGTCCACTCGGTCCAGGCCGGCCACCAGATGCAGCAAAGTGCTCTTGCCGCTACCCGATTCGCCCATCAACGCCAGGCTGCTGCGCTCGGCCAGGTGCAGGTCCACACCGGCCAACACCGCCAACGGCCCTTGGGGGGTGGCATAGCTTTTGAACACACCTTGCACCTGCAGCATGAGAACACTCGTTTGAGGGGTGGCAATCGAGAATAACG
>NZ_JBSVXS010000308.1:0-410 GCF_054070155.1 Pseudomonas sp. SDT291_1_S447 | reverse complement strand
AATCTTCGCTGCCGAGCTGGCTCAGGGACTCGATGTAACTGGCCAGCAGATAATCACGTTCATTGTTGCCACTGTTGCTCCACTCTTCGACCCAGCCAACGACTGTGTCCTGATACTCGGCCAGATCGCGCATCACGCCCAAGTCATCATTGACCAGCAGAAACAGCGTGTCGTCCTGATAAGGCCCGCGCACCCGACCGAGAAATTCACCGATGTGCGCCTCGCGAAAGCGTCGCGGTTGTTCCCACAGATATGGCTCGCGTTCGTGCTCCGGCGCATCGCTGACCTGCACCGCCGGCATTCGCGTCGCATCGGTTTCGGCAACCGGTTCAGCGCCCGCCGCCACCTCCGCCAGCCATTGCCGGGTCTGCTCGACGGTCAACAAGTGCTCGCCGCCAACCAGGCAATTG
>NZ_JBSVXS010000307.1:0-419 GCF_054070155.1 Pseudomonas sp. SDT291_1_S447 | reverse complement strand
CCTGATTGGATTGTCGGACCGTTCTTTTTAATCTGTCGGTTGCGTATGACAGACAAGTCGCCCATCGCCCGTGATGCAGCAGTGCATGGATGAACGAGGTAGCTAACAGGCGCTTTTGCCCTCTACACTCGGACATTCATTGATACACGGAGGTTTTTCCATGCGGCGTGTGGTGTTCAATCAGAAAGGCGGGGTTGGCAAGTCCAGCATTGCCTGCAACCTGGCGGCAGTCAGCGCCAGCGAAGGTTATCGAACCCTGTTGGTGGACCTCGATGCACAAGCCAACTCAACCCAGTACCTCACGGGGCTGACCGGCGACGATATCCCCATGGGTATCGCGGATTTTTTCAAGCAAACCCTGTCTTCCGGGCCGTTTTCCAAGAAGAACAAGGTGGATATCTACGAAACCCCGTTCGACA
>NZ_JBSVXS010000306.1:0-435 GCF_054070155.1 Pseudomonas sp. SDT291_1_S447 | reverse complement strand
TCTCGGTGAGCAGCAGTTGCGCATGGTCGTAGCGGTACTGCACCCGCGTGCCGTCAGGGTTGATCCGCCGCGAGACCAGGTGCAGGTCATCGTCATATTCGTAGCGAGTGATGCGCCCCAGTTCATCGCGCTCGGCAGTGACCTGACCGTAGGCGCCGTAGCTGTAGGCGCGGGTGCTGCCGGTAGGAAACGTCGTCTGAATCAGTCGGCCAACGGCATCCCAATGCTGTCGGGTGACTGCACCGTGTTCGTCGGCGGTGGTGGTCCGTCGCCCCAGCGCATCGTAGGAAAAACGCCGCACACCGCCGTCGGGCAGGGTTTCCTCGGTCAACTGGCCGAGGCTGTTCCAGACCAAGCGATGCCGACTGCTGTCCGGGTAACGGATCGACAGCAACTGACCCCGGGTGTCGTAGTAGTAATGGGTGACCTGACCGT
>NZ_JBSVXS010000305.1:0-436 GCF_054070155.1 Pseudomonas sp. SDT291_1_S447 | reverse complement strand
TTGCACCGCACTCCCCTGTGGGAGCGAGCCTGCTCGCGAAGGCAATCAACCAGCCACCGCAAACGTCAGTGAAGGGCGCAAGAGTCTTTTTGATGAAAAACCAACTGGCGCCGCCCCCCCGCCGGCGCCAGATCGAACTGCGCAAACTGTCCGTCTCCGTTTGCGATATTCGGCTTTACCTTAGTGCGCACAATCAAAAAATCGCTGCCTGCGGTTTTTTGCTTTATTAACGCTCGCGCTGCACCTGCGCAAAAATTTCGGTGATTGGTCGATGAGGTTGACGCTTTTGCATCTGCCGCACCTGTTCACTCATCCGCAGCAGCTCTTCACTGGGTTTGGCCCATTGATCTTGCGGCAGCGGTTCTGACCATTTGCGCATGGCGTCGGGCAGTGCCTGTTTGCCGATTCTTTCGAGGCGGCGCACTTCCCATTCGAC
>NZ_JBSVXS010000304.1:0-439 GCF_054070155.1 Pseudomonas sp. SDT291_1_S447 | reverse complement strand
CGGCGTTGATCTTTTCCCGCAAGAGCACGCTGTACGTGACCTTTGCCGAAGTGCAGTTGAGCGCTGCGAAATGCCGGCAGGTGCTGGACAGCAAAGAGGAACGCGAGCACTTCATGCAGGCGGTCGATCTGGGGCCGGTCAATTGTCTAGTTGGCGGCGAGCATTTGTTGACTGTTGAGCAGGCCCGGCAATGGCTGGCGGAGGTGGCGACGGGTGCTGAACCGATTGCCGAAACCGATGCGACGCGGATGCCGACGGTGCAGGTCAGCGATGCGCCGGAGCACGAGCGTGAGCCTTATTTGTGGGAGCAGCCACGACGCTTTCGGGAAGCGCACGTCGGCGAGTTTCTTGGTCGGGTACGCGGGCCGTATCAGGACGACACATTGTTTCTGCTGGTCAATGATGACCTGGGCGTGATGCGTGATCTGGCCGAGTATCA
>NZ_JBSVXS010000303.1:0-442 GCF_054070155.1 Pseudomonas sp. SDT291_1_S447 | reverse complement strand
ACGATGCTGAGCTTGTCCAGCTCCGCAGCGGGCAGCGGTGTAACCGTCACCGTGATCGGTAGAGAAGGGACTTTCGTGCCTTGGATCACTTCATATTGAAGCGTGAAGGTTTTCGCCGCATTACCGATGTTGGCGGCAATCGCTTCCGGCGGGATCAGAAATTCAACGTTGCCACTGGCGACCCCCGGTTTGGGCGCGATGGTCGGAGAGCCGGCGCCGGGCGTACCGGTCATGGTCAGTTGAATGCTGTGTTTGTCGCTCATGCCGGTGTAGGCCACGATTACCCGGCCACCGGTTTGGGCATTGAGCGGTGCCAGGGTCACAGTGGCGCCGCTGCCTTGCGCTTGCGGCATCTGCGGCAGTGGCAAAGGATTTTCCAGCGCCACTCCGACATCGAACTTCAACGGCTCGGCATAACTCGTCCCGCCGGCGGCGCGTTTGA
>NZ_JBSVXS010000302.1:0-445 GCF_054070155.1 Pseudomonas sp. SDT291_1_S447 | reverse complement strand
GAAGGGTGCGAATATATGCAGAATGACCACGTTTTGTCAACCTGAATTTGCGTATATAAGTTCCTGTATAAGCTCAAGCTATATACAGGAAAAGTATGAGGCTAGTGCACAATCTCGAGCTGTTACTCTGCAAGCCCCTGTAGTGCGATATGAGAGCCTTTCTCTTGCGAGGCGACCTAGTTCCTCGCCTTACAGCATACGCGACGATTAAGAGGCCAGCAGAGGCTTACAGATACACCTCCGCACTCTGCTCTTAGCCAACGCCACTCAGTGACGAGAATTCAAATAGACAATGAGGACGATCACAATAATGATGACCAACAGCACTTTGTTTTTATAGCGATCCTCATTACGAATTGCCTGGTACGCCTCCACGTCGGACTTCCCAAATTCTTTGTGCTCCAGTATTCGAGCGATCTTCTTATCAATTTTTTTGTTATGCCTA
>NZ_JBSVXS010000301.1:0-445 GCF_054070155.1 Pseudomonas sp. SDT291_1_S447 | reverse complement strand
AGATCAAGAGCCCCTCACCCTAGCCCTCTCCCGGAGGGAGAGGGGACTGACCGGGGTGTTTGGGGGAGGTACGCCGACGTGAAATACCGAGTCGAACTCAGGCTTTGAAAAGCCCACAAATCGGCTGCCTCTCGCGGAGGGAGAGGGACTGACCGGGGTGTTTGGGGGAGGTACGCCGACGTGAAATACCGAGTCGAACTCAGGCTTTGAAAAGCCCACAAATCGGCTGCCTTTCGCGGAGGCGGAGGGACTGATCGAGGTGTTTGGGGGGGGCTACGCCGACATGCGATATCGAGTTGAACTCAGGCTTTGAAAAGCAAAGATCACAAGCAAGATCAAGAGCCCCTCACCCTAGCCCTCTCCCGGAGGGAGAGGGGACTGACCGGGGTGTTTGGGGGAGGTACGCCGACGTGAAATACCGAGTCGAACTCAGGCTTTGAAAAGC
>NZ_JBSVXS010000300.1:0-449 GCF_054070155.1 Pseudomonas sp. SDT291_1_S447 | reverse complement strand
AGGCCGAGGGGGATGAGTTGGATCTGAGCAAGGTTACAGCGGGCGCGACATTCCGCGCCGGGGTGTGGGCGTTCATGAAAAATGGCCAGCCGGTGTGGGCGGAGCTTAAAGGTAAAACCTCTCAGGGGGCGGAGCACAATCGAGTGTTATGGCGAGTGCCCGGTGCCTCGGTCAATCAGACGTGGATCAATGCGGGTAAATATGAGCAGACCATTCCCTACAGTTATTTGAAGGATCTGGGGCACGACACGGATCTGGAGCTGCATTACAAACTGGCACTGACCTCAAGTCAGGTCGAAGCGGACGCGATTGTCGGGCCGGTGAAGGCCTACAAGATCAAGGCTGTGGAAGATGTGAAACCGGAAATCACCTCGGTGAAAGACTCCAAAGGCGTAGAAATTGTGCACGACGGTGGTACGGTCGATCCCGTTGTAACCTTGACCGGTACC
>NZ_JBSVXS010000299.1:0-464 GCF_054070155.1 Pseudomonas sp. SDT291_1_S447 | reverse complement strand
ATTCTCACCGCGTTTATCTATCCGGGCGTGGTTGGGCTGGTGTCGATCGGCATCGTGATTTTTCTGCTCAGTTACGTGGTGCCGCAGGTGGTCAGCGCGTTTTCCCAGGCGCGGCAGGATTTGCCGGGGCTGACGTTGGCGATGCTCAATGCCAGCGATTTCATTCGTGCGTGGGGCTGGTTATGTGCGGCGCTGATCGCCGGGGCGTTTTGGAGCTGGCGCTTGTATTTGCGCAATCCGGCGGCGCGTTTGAGTTGGCATCATCGGGTGTTGAAGTTGCCGCTGTTCGGGCGTTTCATCCTCGGTCTGAACACCGCACGGTTTGCCTCGACGCTGGCGATTCTCGGGGGCGCCGGGGTGCCGTTGTTGCGTGCGCTGGAAGCGGCGCGGCAGACCTTGTCCAATGATCGCCTGAGCCTGAGCGTCACTGAGGCCACGGCCAAGGTGCGTGAAGGGGTCAACCT
>NZ_JBSVXS010000298.1:0-471 GCF_054070155.1 Pseudomonas sp. SDT291_1_S447 | reverse complement strand
TCAGGTCAACGGTCTCGGTCTGCGGCGTGGAGCCGTACATGATGTAGAGGGTGTCGGTGCCTTCGTTGGCCAGTTCCTGAACCAGTGCGAGTTCAGCGGTCTGGTCAAGCAGATAGGCATCGTTGCCCTTGCCGCCGATCATGGTGTCCAGGCCTGCCATGCCATTGAGTTCATTATTGCCGTCGTTGCCGATCAGCACGTTGTCCTGTGCGTTACCGCTGCCGGCGATGTTGCCGGTGCCGGTCAGGGTGAGGTTTTCCAGGTTGGCGCCCAGAACCCAGTTGACGGAGGAGCGAACAGTGTCGATTTCGCCAGGCAGTGTGCTGTCCTCAATGACGACATCACCATAGTTGTCGACGATGTAGGTGTCGTTGCCGGTTCCGCCAATCAGCGTGTCCGCACCTGCGCGACCGTCCAGAATATCGTCGCCCGCACCGCCTTGAAGGGTGTTGGCATCGGCATTGCCGAGCA
>NZ_JBSVXS010000297.1:0-474 GCF_054070155.1 Pseudomonas sp. SDT291_1_S447 | reverse complement strand
CCCCTTCCCGCACGGAGCCGATGCCATGTCGACGCCTGATCAGCCTCTCGCCCTCACAGAACTCAACATTCCCGGTCGCAGCAAAGACCCGGTATCGCAGGATCCCGACATCTGGGGCATCAACATCGCGGCCGCGCTGGGCAATTTTCCCCTTAACGGCCTGCTGTGCCAGGCGGGACCGTGGGGCAACATGGCGGAAGGCGACAGGTTGACGATCTTCTGGGGCACCGGGCAGAACGTCTGGGTGGAAACCGTCGACAAGACCGAGGTCAACACGCAGTTGCGCATGTTCGTGCCGTCCCGGCACATGGTCGATGGCCGCTTTGCGGTGTCCTATGTGGTCAAGCCGTTGGGCGGCACGGATCAAGCGTCCGAAGTCATGCAGGTGCTGGTCAAACTCACGCGCCCCGGCGGCCATGACGACAACGGTGATGGCGGGCATTCCAAGCTGATCATGACGATTCCCAAGGAGAT
>NZ_JBSVXS010000296.1:0-477 GCF_054070155.1 Pseudomonas sp. SDT291_1_S447 | reverse complement strand
GCATCGCACCTTGCGCCGTCTGCATCGCACTCATCCCTGTTTGCGCCATGTCCTTACCCTTCTCCAACATCTCCCAACTCTTGCTCGGCAAGACCTGCGCGACCATGGCTTGCACCTGACTTGGCACGTCTTCAGCCCCCGGCGGATTCAACGGCCATTCCGGCTTGCCGATGTAACTGCCATCGCTCCAGGTGTCCGCCGGGTCCTTGCCGAACAGCACCCGCGCCGGCCCCGGCGCAGCGCCGGCGACGCTGGCGAAACCCTTCCCGTCGAGCTTGCCCTTGATGCTTTTGCCCAGCGCATCGATGACTTCGTAATCACCTTCCTTGATGCCCTGACGCCCGGCGTACTGGTTGAACAACTCCAGATTGCCCTTGCCCGGTTTCGGTGGTTCCGGGAATACCCCGGCCAAAGATTTCGCGCCGGTGTAGGCGAAGTTCGCCGCGTGCGCGGTGTACGGGCCGCTGGTGGCGTGGG
>NZ_JBSVXS010000295.1:0-491 GCF_054070155.1 Pseudomonas sp. SDT291_1_S447 | reverse complement strand
GCCGTGCGACTGGTGGAAGAGGGCGACGATCTGGAGCCTGGGCAAATTGCTTTGGAAGCCCAGTTGAAACCAAACGATCGCCTGCTGTACCTCAACGATCAAGGCCAGAAGCTGTTCACCAGCATTGAAATCACCCCGAATTTCGCCGGCACCGGCAAGGCCTATTTGACCGGCCTCGCGGTGACCGACGAGCCGGCCAGCCTCGGCACTCAAGAGCTGTATTTCTCCAAGCGAACCAGCCGCGCCGCGTATTACGCCGCGTCGTTGGAACTCGGCCCACTGCGCGAAACCGAGCCGCAGGGCGAGATCGCCCGGCTTGTCGCCATGTTCACCCGCTTGTTCAAGCGTTTCGGCTTTGAAGACACGCCCACCGAAACCACTCCGCAAACCCCAACCGAGAGCAAACCCCCAATGGATGAAGCTACTGCAACGGCCCTCAAAGCCCTGCTGGCCCAGCTGCTGGTCGTCGCCGCTGGCATTCAGGCCGTGAT
>NZ_JBSVXS010000294.1:0-495 GCF_054070155.1 Pseudomonas sp. SDT291_1_S447 | reverse complement strand
GTGGGGCTGCAAATCGCCCTGATCGACTTCAACGACGACCAGCAAACGCTGGTTGCCAGCCTGTAGGAGCGCACCGTGAGCGCCAGTATTACCTTGGCCGGCGAAGGCCAAATCGCCCTTAAACAAAGCCAGCAAAAGCCGCTGATCGTCAGCCGCTTCATCTTTGCGAATGTGCCCGGGCTTGATCCGACCGCGCCGCTCGATCGCGCTGCCGGCAAGCCACCGGCTGCGCAGATTGTTCACGTCTACACCATCCCGGAAAAGAACGCGGGTTTCGTGAATCCGAACCAGGTGGTGTACAGCGCACAGTTGGGGTCTGACGTTGGCGACTGGGACTTTAACTGGGTCGGTCTTGAGGACGCCGACGGCATCTTGTTCGCCGCGTCGTCGGTGCCTCTGCAACAGAAGCGCAGGAACATTCCGCCGGAGCAGATCGGCAACAACGTCACCCGCAATTTTCTGGTGGCCTTCGACGGCGCCATGAAACTGACCGGC
>NZ_JBSVXS010000293.1:0-501 GCF_054070155.1 Pseudomonas sp. SDT291_1_S447 | reverse complement strand
ACCTGATCCGCCAGCCCCACGGCATCGTTTTGGTCACCGGGCCGACCGGCAGCGGCAAGACCACCAGCCTCTACGCGGCATTGGCGCGGCTCGACGCGAGTACCAGCAACATTCTCACCGTGGAAGACCCGGTGGAATACGACTTGCCGGGGATCAGCCAGATTCAGGTCAACGCCAAGATCGACATGACCTTCGCCCTGGCGCTGCGGGCGATTCTGCGCCAAGACCCAGACATCATCATGATCGGCGAAATCCGCGATCTGGAGACCGCACAAATCGCCGTGCAGGCGTCGCTGACCGGGCATTTGGTGTTGGCAACTTTGCACACCAACGACGCGGTGTCGGCGGTCAACCGCTTGATCGACATGGGCGTCGAACCGTTTCTGCTGGCCTCGTCGATGCTCGGGGTTTTGGCGCAGCGACTGGTGAGGCGGCTGTGCAATCACTGCAAGGAAGAAGACCCCACCGCGCCCGGCACCTGGCGCCCGGTCGGTTGCCCGG
>NZ_JBSVXS010000292.1:0-501 GCF_054070155.1 Pseudomonas sp. SDT291_1_S447 | reverse complement strand
ATCGTCTGATGCAGGACATACCGGAAATCACCGACCTGCTCGACACCCAGGACGGTGCGCCGGTGATTCGCATGATCAACGCCTTGCTCACGCAAGCAGCGCGCGACGAGGCCAGTGACATTCACATCGAACCGTTCGAAACCCATTCAGTGGTGCGCTATCGCGTCGACGGCACGCTGCGTGATGTGGTTTCGCCGCGCAAGGCTCTACACGGCGCGCTGGTGTCTCGGATCAAGATCATGGCCCAGCTCGATATCGCCGAAAAACGCCTGCCGCAGGACGGTCGCATCGCGTTGCGCGTGGCGGGACGACCGATCGATATTCGTGTTTCCACGGTGCCGACCGGGCATGGTGAAAGGGTGGTGATGCGTCTGCTCGACAAACAGGCCGGGCGTCTGCATCTGGAAACCCTCGGCATGGATGCGCAGGTGCTGGTCAAACTCGATCACCTGATCCGCCAGCCCCACGGCATCGTTTTGGTCACCGGGCCGACCGGCAGCG
>NZ_JBSVXS010000291.1:0-509 GCF_054070155.1 Pseudomonas sp. SDT291_1_S447 | reverse complement strand
GGTACTTCGGGCATCACCATGGCCAGCAGATCATCGCCGTGGCCATGGTTGCCCTGGTCGCGAATGTGCGAATTGATTTGCTCCAGGTAAGTTGCCGCCGGCACACCTGCATCAAACAACACAAAGGCATTCGCGCTGCCCGGGCCACGCGGTGCGCCATGTTCGAAGTAAACGCCGTCCGGACGCACGCCCGGAAAGGCCGAGATCATGGCGCGATACACCGCGTCGGTGTGCCACTGATTCACGGCCGAGAACTGGTTGCGCACGCGCAAACGCAGCTGGTCGTTCGGTTCCGGATCCGCACCTGGTGATTCCAGCCAACCGTCCTTGTTCACTACCTGAACAATGCCGGGGATGGGCACCGGCAGAATGGCGTAGTAACCCGGGGCGAGGTTGAAACCACTGCCTGATTCGATCGCCTCCACCGGGACTTCCAGCTGCAGCTGGCCCGCGACGAACGTCGCCGGCGCCGTGGTAATCAATTGGTACACGTTGCCGTTGATGGCGGC
>NZ_JBSVXS010000290.1:0-512 GCF_054070155.1 Pseudomonas sp. SDT291_1_S447 | reverse complement strand
CGCATCGACGACACCACCAGCGAGATCAGCATTGCGCTGCGCAGCGACCACGGCGCGAGTGCGATCAACCTCGGTTATCTGACTCATCCGCGCCCGAGCGGCGGTCAACCGCGCGGCGAAGGTTTTGAGTTGAGAACCGACCGCCACGGCGCAGTACGTGCCGGGGCCGGTCTGTTGATCACCACCGAACCACGGCCGAACGAATCCAAGCACCACAAGGATCTGCCGGAAACCGCTGAACGCCTCGCCACCGCGAGCGATCAGCAGGACGGTTTTGCGGTACAGGCCAAAGAGCTTCAGGCCCAAGAGGCCGGCGATCAGGACGACGTCGCCAAAGCGCTGCACGCCCAGCATCAAGGCGTGCTCGGCTCAGGTCCGGCGAACCTCACCGCCAACGAATTCCCCGAGTTCACCGAACCGCATCTGGTCCTCGCCAGCCCGGCCGGCATCGCCCTGACCACTCCGCGCTCAACCCACATCGCCACCGGCGAACACCTGGCCCTGAGCAGCAC
>NZ_JBSVXS010000289.1:0-521 GCF_054070155.1 Pseudomonas sp. SDT291_1_S447 | reverse complement strand
GAAACCTTCCAGTACGCGGTTCAGACCCAGGTTCAGCGCCGGGCTGTAGGTGTCCTGCACGGCTGCCGCGACGACGCGAGTGTGTTCGGGCAGTTCGTCGAGGGCCGGCAGTTGGGGTTGTTCGATCTTCTTCAGTTTGGCCAACCATTCCGGCAGGTTGTTGAACATCGCCATACCGGCGTTGAACAGCGTTGAATATTGCCCGGCCTGCTGCGCTTGCAGGCGCAGGGGCAAGGTGTAGAACAACGTGCGGGTCAACTCTGGATGCTGTTCGAGATAACCGAGCAATTGTTCGCTGGCGATGTCGCTGCGGCACAGGTCCTTGAGGCAGGCGTATTCGGTGCTAAGGGCCTGGCCGATTTGCGTCGCGACTTGTGCGTCGAAGTACCAGGCCGAACGATGGAAGCGTCCGGCGACCAGCAGTTGCGTACGGTCGGCGGTGATCCGTTCGAGCAAGCGGTTCCAGCGGCCGAGGTTGTCGCGGTGACGGTTGAGGACTTCGTCCATGGCCGGGCGGTCGA
>NZ_JBSVXS010000288.1:0-532 GCF_054070155.1 Pseudomonas sp. SDT291_1_S447 | reverse complement strand
ACCGGCGCCCAATAACCGACTACCCCCCCAGCGGGGAACTGTGGACGTGTGTCTGCCATTTATGGCCAGCCCCACGAAAAACAGTCTCCCCGCCCTATTTGAGCGGCCAGCAATGAGCTTTTCCGGGAACCCCACCACCTTTGTGGAACAGACGATTGCGAACGACGGCTTTTGGCCGAACCTCTCCGTGTCCGAGTTCCAGAAGGGCTATCGCCTGCCGGCGGAGTTCCTGGGCACGTTGCTGGTCGACGCCCTGAGTATTGCCATGGCCGATGTCAATACAGACCTGGCCAAGCTCAAAAACCGCTGGCAGCTCCTCGGCATTGCCAACGTCGAAGCGGCCGAACAGTCGACGCCTGAAAGCGCACTGCGGGTCAGCTTGTACAAGCGCGCCGTGTATTGCCGCGCCAAGGCCAGCGCCTTGCCTCAATTTGCATCGGTTACCCGCCGCGAAAGCGCTGAGAACACCGCCAAGGAAGCGCCCGAGCTTAAAGAAACCTTCTTGGCATTCAGCCAATCCGCCGTTCGTGCC
>NZ_JBSVXS010000287.1:0-541 GCF_054070155.1 Pseudomonas sp. SDT291_1_S447 | reverse complement strand
GGGTTCGCCCTTGAAGCGCGTCACGTCCCGCTGCCAGGCCCACAGCTCAAGGATGTTCATGTGGCAGGTGTCGGGATCGATCTGCGAATAGGGCCAACGCAACCAACCGGTAACGGTTTCCCACCACGCCTGTGCAGCGGCCACCAACTTTGACAGCTCGGTGCCGCCCAGCCAGAACGGCAGTTTGAGTTTGATCATTGCAGGTTCACCTTCAGCGACGTCAGGCGCGGGATGTCCAACCCGCTGGTGATGTCTACGCCGGGTGTAAACCGCAGTGAGGCGATATCAGCAAACTGCTGATGCAGTTCTTCAGCGAGGCGACTGAAGCTGAAACGCGACTGGGGATAAGTCAGCGTCGGCTGATAATCGCGGGGCGTGCTTTCTCGAAACGCTGCCCGGATGAATAGCTCGATCTCACTTTTCAGCGTGTCGATCTGCTCGGCGCTCAGATTCGGTTGCGGCCAAAGCGTCATCGCAACACTCACAGGTACTTCGGGCATCACCATGGCCAGCAGATCATCGCCGTGGCCATGGTTGCCCT
>NZ_JBSVXS010000286.1:0-575 GCF_054070155.1 Pseudomonas sp. SDT291_1_S447 | reverse complement strand
TCGATATCTATCAGGAAGTCAGCAGCATTGATGAGCGGGCTTCGGCCAGTTCGACCTCGGCGGGGATCGTCACCAACAAACGCGCGATCGACACCAGCATCCTGCTCGATGACGGGCAGATCATGGTGCTCGGCGGGTTGCTGCAGGACGGCTACAGCCAGAGCAATGACTCGGTGCCGTGGCTGGGCGACATTCCGGGGATCGGCGCGCTGTTTCGCAACGAACGCCGGGCGATTACCAAGACCAATCTGATGGTGTTCCTGCGCCCGTACATCATTCGCGACAGCGAGGCGGGGCGCAGCATTACTCTGAATCGCTACGACTTTATGCGTCGCGCCCAGGGTGGATTGCAGCCAGAGCGCAGCTGGGCGATGCCGGACATGCAGGCGCCGCAGTTGCCGACGGCAGCGCAGGGTGTGCCGGCGGTTATGCCCGCTTCAGGACCTCGCGCAACCATCAAAGCGGTGCCCATCCAATGACGCCGACATCGCCCCTTGATCTGGAAAACGGTCCTGTAGGAGCTGCCGAAGGCTGCGATCTTTTGATCTTGCTCTTCGACGGACCCAGACGGCCAA
>NZ_JBSVXS010000285.1:0-582 GCF_054070155.1 Pseudomonas sp. SDT291_1_S447 | reverse complement strand
CGGGTGCTCTGACATGGCTCGTTCCCTGAGCGCCTACGGCGCCAAGATGTACGCCGAAATGCAGCTGGCGATCGCCGAGACCTACGGCGTCCCGCTGTCCAGCAAGATGTTTTCCGTTGAACCGTCGATCACTCAGGAGTTGAACGACGCAATCACGGCAAAAGCGGACTTCCTGCAGCGCATCAACGTCATTCCGGTGACCGAGATCAAGGGCGAGAAGGTGTTTATCGGCGTGTCTGGCCCAGTCACAGGCCGCACCAACACCAAGACCACCGACCGCGAAGCAAAAGATGCATCCGCTCTGGAAAACAGCACCTATGAGCTGTCTTCGACTGAATCCGACGTGGGCCTGCCGTACGCGAAAATCGATGCCTGGGCGAAGTTTCCGGACTTCCACCAGCGCTATTCCGCTGCAGTGCAGAAGCAGATCGCCCTCGATCGCATCATGGTCGGTTTCCACGGTGTGAAAGCGGCTGCGCAGACCGACATCGAAGCCTATCCGATGCTGCAGGACGTGAACAAAGGCTGGCTGCAGCAACTGCGCGAGCAGGCGCCGCAGCAGGTGCTCAAGGAAGGCAAAGC
>NZ_JBSVXS010000284.1:0-587 GCF_054070155.1 Pseudomonas sp. SDT291_1_S447 | reverse complement strand
CGGGTTGGCCAGCACGGCGGCCAGCTCACGGCAAAACAACACCTGTTCGACCGCGTTGGCGGCCGTGCAGCGCTCGACGTAGCCGATAAAGTGCCGTTGCAGCGTGCCCTCGTTGTAGCCGATATCCAGCGTCACCAGCCCTTTCAGCGGCACAGGGGATTGAACGGTGAAGTTCGCCCGGCCGGGGCTGGTAGCGTCGAGCCTGACGTCCTCCTTGATGAGAGCGATCGGGGCGCCGTTGATGGAAAGTATCTTGTGCAGCTTCACGTCTGCTCACTCCCGAGCCACTTATCCACACGTCCCAGCACCTTTTCAAAGCCACTCAGCGCGGGGTTGTCGTTGGTTGCGTCACCGGCGCCGCCTTCGCCGACCGTACTGCCCGGGGCGCCCTGAGCGTCTACCTTGTTGTCGGCGCGCCGGCCTTCGACTTTCTCCGGGTTCGATTCGCGTTCGCTCAGGGTGAATTGCACAAGCCAGGCTTTCAGGGTGTCAGCTTCCCGCGCACTGACGCCGTCGGAAAATTCCACCTGACGCACACCGAAGGTTTCGGCCGTGTCGTTCACGATCCGATACAGATGCAACTGACC
>NZ_JBSVXS010000283.1:0-589 GCF_054070155.1 Pseudomonas sp. SDT291_1_S447 | reverse complement strand
TAAATCGCGCTGAGCTGGAAGTGGTAATCGCTGGCGAGGATGCCGTGTTCTTCCAGCACCTGACTGACGATCTGCTGCACGGTCATCTGCTGGAAGATGCGCTGATTGACCCGATGCGCGAGGTACGCCAGTTGCGGGCGCAGGGAAATCTTGTAGCGGGTCAGGCGCTTGCCCGCCTCGCCCTGGGCGATGCTGTAGACCAGCCCGTGAATGCCGCTGCCGCTCGGCGACAACTGCAGAAACGCCAGTTTGTGCAGCACGCTTTCGAGGTTGATCGAGGCCTTTTCGCTGACCAGTTCCAGCTCGAATTCGAACGGCGTGTTGAGGGCCTCGCGACCGGTGAAGGACAGCACCTGGAAATCGCTGTCGATGCCATCGACGGTCAGGTTGAAATGAGGCTGGTTGGCCGGTGAGAACATCCCTTGTTCCTCGCGCAGTGCTGCGACGCGCAACAGCCCTCAAGGGGCTATTGGCAAAAAATTCTTTAGAAGTGAATCCGCCCCGACCAGTCATGCCGATCGGGGCGGTACAACCATCAGCCGTAATTAAACGACTGGAGCACGCCAGTCATCGGAACCCGAAGTACCGG
>NZ_JBSVXS010000282.1:0-591 GCF_054070155.1 Pseudomonas sp. SDT291_1_S447 | reverse complement strand
CACTCTCTCCCGTGAGCAACCCGCGCAAGGCCTGCGCCAGTTTCGCCGCCTGCGCGTTACGAAGGTAAACCACATGCAGATTGCTCGGATTGCTCTGCGCGTTATCCAGCTTGTAGATCAGATTACGCGCCAGCTCCGTACGCTCTGGGCTGCCGGCGCGAATGATGATGGTGTTGGAACGCGGATCACCAATCACGGCGATTTTCTGCGTCGGATCATTGCCCGGCGCATCGAGCAAATCCGCGACCATCGGCGCGATGTCAGCGGCGATGCCGTTCTGGATCTGCACCACATCCGTGTCAATCGCGCTCGGCGAATCAATGCTCGCAATCAACTGCGCAACACGCGTCAGGTTCTCGGCGTAATCGGTGATGACGATGGTGTTATTGCCCGGATAGGCGTTGATCGGATTGTTCGGCGAAACGATCGGCCGCAGCACCGGAATCAGGTTCACCGCGTTTTCGTATTGCAAACGGAACGTACGGGTGAGCATGCCGTTACCCGCCGGTTTGTCGGCACTGTAAATCGGCCCGCCGAGCAACTTCGCATCCGCCTCCGGCACCACCTGCGCCACACCGCCGACATCAACCA
>NZ_JBSVXS010000281.1:0-610 GCF_054070155.1 Pseudomonas sp. SDT291_1_S447 | reverse complement strand
TGCTGTCCTCAATGACGACATCACCATAGTTGTCGACGATGTAGGTGTCGTTGCCAGTTCCGCCAATCAGCGTATCCGCACCCGCACCACCATCGAGAATGTTGTTGCCTGCGTTGCCGTTCAGACTGTTGTTGCGCTCGTTGCCGGTCGCGTTGATGTTCGCATTGCCAAGCAACGAAAGATTTTCCAGGTTGGCGCCAAGCGTGTAGCTCAGGGTCGACAAGACAGAGTCGACCTCATTGAGCGCTGCGTTGGTTTCAACAATCACGTCGCCAATATTGTCAATGTAGTAAGTGTCGTTGCCGGCGCCGCCGTTCATGGTGTCGGCTCCCAGGCCACCATTGAGCGTGTTGGCGTCGCTGTTGCCGATCAGGATGTTGTTCAGATCGTTACCTTGTATCGTGAACGCGCCGGCACCCTTGATTGTGACGTTCTCGATATTGGCCAGGTTAGCAAGACTGATGTTCACGGCGGCCGTCGAGGGCGTCGCTGCATACATGAGGTACAACGTATCGTTACCTTCGCTGGCCAACTCTTGCACGAGCGCCAGTTCACCCGCCTGATCCAGTACGTAGGCGTCGTTGCCCTTGCCGCCGATCATGATGTCCAG
>NZ_JBSVXS010000280.1:0-634 GCF_054070155.1 Pseudomonas sp. SDT291_1_S447 | reverse complement strand
AGGACCTGGCCTTCGGCAAAGGATTTGTCGAAGGGGATTTCGACACGCACCTGGGGCAGTGCGGGATCCAGCGCCCCGGACACGGCATCCCGCATGATCGGCGCGGCCAGCCGCTGGACTTCGCCGATGGCGCTGATGAACTGGCTTTTGGAGTGCAGATGGGGAGGGCTGTCGGCTTTTTTCACGCTGCAGGACAAGGAGAATGTTTTCGTTGCCAGTTGCATCAGCGCTGCGTTGGGCAGTTCGAGTTCGACCACACTCGGCAGGTTGTCCAGCGGTTTGCTTGCCACTTCGAGGTCAATCGGTGCGCCCTCGCTTGGCGTGCCTTTGAGCCGCACAATGATGATGTCGCCCAGTTCGAATCTCGGCGGGTTGGCGACGACTTGTGCAGTCCCAGGCTTGCCCGCGAGGGCGTCCAGATTCAGCTCATTGTTTTTGGCTTCCTTGAGCAAGGGGGCGTCCAGCCGGGTCGCATCGACGGCCACCACCACACGCTGTTCGGGGCTCCAGTCTTCGGAGCGATTGAGCACCTTGTCATACACCTCGAACGCCACGGCCATACCGGGAAAATCCGTATCACCGGCCTCACGGATGATCGCTTCCGTGATGGTGATGATGATCGGCGCCTTGCCTT
>NZ_JBSVXS010000279.1:0-646 GCF_054070155.1 Pseudomonas sp. SDT291_1_S447 | reverse complement strand
CCGACATCGAACTTCAACGGCTCGGCATAACTCGTCCCGCCGGCGGCGCGTTTGATCTCGTACCGGGCGATCACCGATCCGCCTTCATTGCCCTTGATCAGCTCGGCCCCGATGGGGAAGGGCACCGGTTGTCCGGCGGTGAATTCGTTCAGCTTGATCGAGTCGGTATATTCGCCGGTGATCGAGCCGTGCCAGAACATGAAGACTTCATCGCCTTTGACCGTTTCGGTGTACACCACCGTCAGGGTGGTGCCGGCGGTGTCGGCGGGCAGGACGCCGTTCACCACGCCGGCCACTTCCGGTTGCGGCAGTTCCAGGCGGGCCTCGCCGACTTGCAGGATCTCGGTGTGGATCGACTCGCGAATGGCGCGGGTGGTCTCGTACGGGTCCAGTGTGGCGAGCACCGTCTCGGCGATCAATTGCTGGTAGTAGAACTCGGCCTTGCCGCCGTTGACCGGGGTCAGGTGTTTGCCGTCGATGTTGTACAGCAGCGGTTGGGCCGCGACGATGTCGTTACGGGTGATAAGACGCGTCGGCAGGTCCGGCAGGTAGGGCTTGAGGCCTGGCGTGGTGCCGAGCATGAATATCTTGAGGACCTGGCCTTCGGCAAAGGATTTGTCGAAGGGGATTTCGACACGCACCTGGG
>NZ_JBSVXS010000278.1:0-721 GCF_054070155.1 Pseudomonas sp. SDT291_1_S447 | reverse complement strand
CCAAATCAAAAGATCGCAGCGTGCCGCAGCTCCTACATGGGAATACGTCGAGAATCAGGGAAGTTCATGAGTAAGAAACGGCTGGACGAAACAAGTAAGTTTCTCAGTTTCGTGTTGCGCCACGAGCCTCAGGCGATTGGGCTGACGCTGGATTCTGAAGGCTGGGCGAATATCGACGCACTGATCAGCGGTGCTGCCGGTGACGGTCGAAGCCTGGATCGCTCACTGATTGAAAACGTCGTAGAGAGCAGCGACAAAAAGCGCTTTTCGATCTCGGAAGACGGCCAGTCCATTCGCGCCGTTCAGGGCCATTCGACGAAAAGCGTAGCGCTTCAACTGGAGGAAAAGCAGCCACCGCAAACGCTGTATCACGGAACAGCGACGCGCTTCATGGACTCTATCAGCCAGCAAGGCTTGATCCCGGGATCGCGTCACCACGTGCATCTATCGGCAGAATCCGCCACTGCCTCAGCCGTAGGGCAACGCTACGGAACCGTGGTAATCCTGAGAGTCGCCGCGCAGCAAATGCAGGAGCAAGGCTTCACGTTTTATCAGGCCGAAAATGGTGTCTGGCTGACAGAGCAAGTGCCAGTGCGCTTCATTTCCACCCTGTAACTTCTGACGAAACCGAAAACAACTGTAGGAGTGAGCCTGCTCGCGATTGCGGTCCGACATTCAACCTCTTCGGTGAATGTCAGTCCGCCATCGCGAGCAGGCTCAC
>NZ_JBSVXS010000277.1:0-744 GCF_054070155.1 Pseudomonas sp. SDT291_1_S447 | reverse complement strand
TGTCGACCATCTTGCTCATGAACGGCGTCAGTACCGGTATCAGCACCTGGCCAAACACTACCCGCATGACTTCGACCAGGGATGCCCATTGTTGCCACGGATCGACCATGGCCCGGGCCATCTGCTCGGCGTTCTCCAGTCCGCGCACCTTGCCCAGCTGCTCGATGCCGTTACGCAGTCGATCGGTGTCCTTGGCCAGCGCACCGATTACCTGGGCGCCTTCACCGCCGAAGGCCTCCATCAGTTTGGCGCCGGCTGACGCGCTGGTCAGGTCACCGAACTTGCCCTGCAGCTTGTCCAGAATCGCCATCATCGGCAGCACCTTGCCCTGCTGGTCGGTGAACTTCATGCCGAGTTTTTCCGACGCCGCGCCGATATTTTCAAAGAACGCCTTATAGCGTCCGCCGGCGTCGCCGCCCTCCATTGTGCTGCTCAGCGTGCCGATCACCGCCATCTGTTCGGCAAGGTCGACCCCGGATGTGGTGGCGATCGCGCCGGCCTCCTTGAAGGCGTCTTTCATCGCGGCGCCGCTGGTACGGAACAACTGCACAGCCAGCGCCGTTTGCCCGCCGAGCTTTTCCACCCATGCACCCTTCCCCATCGCATCCGCTTGGGACTTCTGCAGGTTGTAGAGCGTGCCGACGTATTCGCCCATGGTTTCGGCGTCGGACTTGGTGGCCTTCGCCAGTAAGTTGCTGGTGTTGGTGAACGTGGCGAGCTGGTTACCGGCAAGCCCCTTGATGG
>NZ_JBSVXS010000276.1:0-857 GCF_054070155.1 Pseudomonas sp. SDT291_1_S447 | reverse complement strand
AGGGCAACCATGGCCACGGCGATGATCTGCTGGCCATGGTGATGCCCGAAGTACCCGTGAGTGTTGCGATGACGCTCTGGCCGCAACCAAATCTGAGCGCCGAGCAGATCGACACGCTTAAAAGTGAGATCGAGCTATTCATCCGCGCCGCGTTTCGGGAAAGCACGCCCCGCGATTATCAGCCTACGCTGACTTATCCCCAGTCGCGCTTCAGCTTTAGTCGACTGGCTGAGGAACTGCACCAGCAGTTTGCCGATATCGCCTCACTGCGGTTTACCCCCGGCGTCGACATCACCAGCGGATTGGACATCCCGCGCCTGACGTCGCTGAAGGTGAACCTGCAATGAACAAACTGAAACTTCCGTTCTGGCTGGGCGGTACCGAGCTTTCAAAACTGGTCGCGGCTGCACAGGCGTGGTGGGAAACCGTCACCGGGTGGCTGCGCTGGCCCTACTCGCAGATCGATCCCGACACCTGCCACATGAGCATCCTTGAGCTGTGGGCCTGGCAGCGGGACGTGACGCGCTTCAAGGGCGAACCCGAGACCCTGTTTCGACTGCGCGTGAAGTACGCGTTTATCAACTCAGTCGACGCCGGCAGCACTGCCGGTTTGAAACGCATTTTCGAGCGACTGGGCGTGGGTTACGTCGAGATCGAGGAACGCCAGCCCGACCGCGATTGGGACGTGGTGCTGCTTAAGTTCAGCAACGCTCAGTTGTCGCTCAATCCCGAACTTCTGCGCGTGCTGATCCAGCAGTACGGCCGAACGTGCCGGCGCTACGACTTCGTCACCATCACCCCCGTGGGGCTGCAAATCGCCCTGATCGACTTCAACGACGACCAGCAAACGCTGGTTG
>NZ_JBSVXS010000275.1:0-859 GCF_054070155.1 Pseudomonas sp. SDT291_1_S447 | reverse complement strand
ACGACAACGGTGATGGCGGGCATTCCAAGCTGATCATGACGATTCCCAAGGAGATTGCTGACGGCGGCATCGACAAGGACAACGTCGCCGCTGGCGTGCCAATCAGTATTGGCAAGGCCGACGGCACACCGCCCTACCCCTTCGCGGCGGCGGGCGATGTCTGTCGCCTCAGTTGGGGCGGCATCTACGTGTTCAGTGCTGCGCTGACTCAGGAACAGGCCGAAGGCAAGGCGCCGATCATCATCACCATCACGGAAGCGATCATCCGTGAGGCCGGGGATGCGGAAACGTCCGGCGTGGCCGTGGTTTTCGAGGTGTACGACTGCGTCTTTAACCGCTCCGAGGATTGGAGTGCCGAGCAACGCATCGTGGTGGCGGTGGATGCAACACGGCTGGGGGCGCCGTTGCTCAAGGAAACGCTGAACAACGTGCTGGACGTCGACAAGCTGGGCGACGCCGACGGCACCGTGCAAATCATCGCCACGGATACCAGCAAGTTCACGGTCGGTGACATTCCCTACATCAGGATCAAGGGCACACCGGTCGAAGGGCCACCGATTGATCTGGAAGTAGAAGGCGCGGCGTTGACAAGCGTGCCGAGCGTTACTGACGACAAGGTTCCCAACGCCGTGCTGCGCCAGTTGGCCAAGTCGCAGATCACCTTGTCGTACCGCTTGGAAAAGGCCGACGCATCCCCTGATCTACGTTCCAAAGGCCAATTCATCCGCGCCATCGGCGAAGTCCAACGGCTGGCCGCGCCGAAAATGCTGGACGAGAACTCCGGAGCACTGGATCCCGCACTGTCCCAGGTGCGTGTCGAAATCCCCTTCGACAAATCCTTTGCCGAAGGCCAGGTCCT
>NZ_JBSVXS010000274.1:0-890 GCF_054070155.1 Pseudomonas sp. SDT291_1_S447 | reverse complement strand
ACACGCGACATCCACGGTCGCATCAAACGCCTCGACAACGGCGCCGGTCGCGCCCTGCTTCTACGTTACGACCGCAAACACATTGTCGCGGTCGACTATCAGCAGTTTCTGCCGGCGGACAATCTGGAAGACGCCTGGAATACGGTGCAGACGCTGGTCACCTACTGCTATGACACCCAGCATCGTCTGATCGAGGCGAAGAACGCGGCCGGTGAAGCCGAACATTATCGCTACAACGAACAGCACGTCATTCTTGAGCGGCAACTCGCAGGCGGCGCGGCCTTTTACTGGGAGTGGGAGAACGAAGGCAAACTGTCTCGTTGCACACATCACTGGGCCAACTTCTCGCAGATGGAGGCGCACTACGCTTGGGATGACAAAGGCAGCGTGACTGTCACCAACGCCGACGGCAGCGAAGAGGTGTACACCCACGATGATCAGGCGCGACTGATCAGCAAGATCGACCCGGACGGTGCCGAGCATCTCAAGGCCTACAACGACAAAGGCCAATTGATCGCGGAAAAGGATCCGTTGGGTGCCGTCACCGAGTACCGCTACAACGACAACGGCTTGATGACTGCCGTTATCCCGCCGGAAGACGAAGCCACAACGTACGAATACATCAACGGCTTCGTGAGTGATGTTCATCGCGGCAAAGCCAGTTGGAAGTATCAACGCAACCGACAGGGCGATATCACCCAACAAATCGACCCGGACGGCAACGCCACGCTATACAGCTACGACGGCCAGGGGCGTCTGCTGGAGATTCGCCACCCGGACGGCAGCCGTCATCAACTCGGCTGGAACAACCTCGGCCAGTTGCTGGAAGAACGCCTGCCCGATGGCGGCCAGCGCAAGTATCGTTACGACGCACTGGGTCGGCAGATCAC
>NZ_JBSVXS010000273.1:0-989 GCF_054070155.1 Pseudomonas sp. SDT291_1_S447 | reverse complement strand
GCTCCTACAGAGGGATTGGTTTTTTGCCAGAGAACAGCCTTCACGGCTGTTTTTTTACGCCTATGCTTTTTGGCTCTCACCCGCCGAGAGGACAGGCCCATGACAGACTGGCTGCTGGATCAGGTCTTTGACTTCAACGGGCACCACATTCGTTACGCCGTGCGCGGCGACGGCCCGCCGCTGGTGTTCGTGCATGGCACGCCGTTTTCGTCGTACGTGTGGCACCGGATCGCAACGCACTTTTTCGCCACGCATCGCGTGCATTACTTCGATCTGCTGGGCTACGGGTGCTCCGAACAGCCCGACGCCGATGTCTCCCTCGGCGTGCAAAACCAACTGTTGGCGCAGTTGCTCGACCATTGGAATATTGCAAACCCCGACGTCGTCGCTCATGACTTCGGCGGCGCCACCGTGCTGCGCGCACACCTGCTCAACGGCAAGGACTACCGCAGCCTGACGCTAATCGATCCAGTCGCACTGACGCCTTGGGGTTCGCCGTTCGTGCAGCATGTGCGCCAGCATGAAGCGGCGTTCAGTGGCCTGCCCGACTACATCCAGCGCGCCATCGTGCCGACCTATATTCGCGGGGCGATTCACCGCGATATCCCCGACGACGAACTCGCACCCTACGTGCAGCCGTGGCTGGGCGAGCCGGGGCAAGCGGCGTTCTATCGGCAGATTGCGCAGATGGACGAGCGTTATACCCGAGAAGCCGAAAGCCTCTACCCGACGATTCGCTGCCCGGTGCAGATTCTCTGGGGTGAAGACGATCAGTGGATACCCATCGAACGTGGCCGTGCGTTACATCAAATGATCCCGGGATCACAATTCCACCCGATTGCCCACGCCGGCCACCTCGTCCAGGAAGACGCCCCCGAAGCCATCGTCGCCGCCCTGCTGCGCTTTCTCTAAACCAACACAAATCCACCTGTAGGAGCTGCCGAAGGCTGCGATCTTTTGATTTTGCTTTAAAAAAACAAGATCAAAAG
>NZ_JBSVXS010000272.1:0-1013 GCF_054070155.1 Pseudomonas sp. SDT291_1_S447 | reverse complement strand
ATATCAGCTGACACACCGCTTTCGCGAGCAAGCTCGCTCCCACATTTGTTTTGTGTATGCCTTGGCTACTCTTCTTTGCCCAACCAGCGATAGATCCCGCCACCGACCACCGCGCCAATCAACGGCGCGACCCAGAACATCCACAACTGCGCAATCGCCCAGCCGCCGACCATCAGCGCCGGTCCCGTGCTGCGGGCCGGGTTCACCGAGGTGTTGGTGACCGGAATCGAGATCAGGTGAATCAGCGTCAGACCCAGACCTATGGCGATCGGTGCCAGTCCCGGCGGTGCGCGTCTATCGGTGGCGCCGAGGATAATGATCACAAACATTGCGGTCATCACGAGTTCAGTGACGAACCCCGCCGCCATCGAGTACTTGCCCGGCGAATGCTCACCATAACCGTTGGACGCCAGGCCGGCGGCGATATCGAAGCCCTCCTTGCCGCTGGCGATGTGGGCGATCAGCGCCGCCGCGAGAATCGCACCGAGCACTTGGGCAATGATGTAAGCGGGCAACTCCTTGGCCGGAAACCGACCGCCAACGAACAGACCGACCGACACGGCGGGGTTGAGGTGACAGCCGCTGATGTGGCCGATGGCAAACGCCATGGTCAGCACCGTCAGACCAAACGCCAGGGCCACCCCCAGCACCCCGATTCCCAGCGGTGAAGACGCGGCGATCACCGCGCTGCCGCAACCACCCAATACCAACCAGAACGTACCCAACAACTCAGTGACTGAACGTTTGAACAGAGACATGAGAGGCGTCCTTGATAGCCCTGCTATCGAGACTGCATCGAGTTGTGCATCCTTGCAGACTTACGACAGGCTCCGTTCTGGAACCTTGGCTGAGTACAGCAGGGTTTTGGTGGATTTCCAGCAGCCACAAAAAAACCGCCAGCGCCCGTGGTTAAAGGGCTGTGGCGGTTTTATCGGTCACTGATTTCACACATCCCTTGTAGGAGTGAGCCTGCTCGCGATAGCGGTGTGTCAACAACATTAGTGGGCCTGACA
>NZ_JBSVXS010000271.1:0-1088 GCF_054070155.1 Pseudomonas sp. SDT291_1_S447 | reverse complement strand
GCCGCACACCATCGAACAATTGCAGAAAGTCAGCCTTGACCTGGTGCGCTTCCGGCAAGCGGCGCAGCAGCACGCGGAAACACTGCGCCAAGCTGTGGCGAAGGCTCAGAAAGACAAAAATCTGAAGGCAATGAACGCCATCACTTGGACGCCGCCGGCATGACCTGGGCACCGGTGACAATGCGCTGGCCGGAGCAGGCCACGCAGTGGATGGCCGGGCTGTCAGCGGCCAAGGATCTGGCCGGTGGCGAACTGGCCAGCACCGCCCAGCGCCTGGCTGGCCTGAGTGGACTGGCCAACACCAACCCGGGGCCGGTCGGTGATGCAGCAAAAGGCGCGATCGCGGCCGGACGCGCAGCGCTGGCCGAGCAGATGGGGCAGGTTCCGGCGTGCCTGGTCGTGACGCCATTTCAAAGCGGCGTTGGCCAGGGCGCGGGCTATCAGCGCTTTCTGTCCGCGCCCAACGCGCTGGAGCATCTCGCCAAGAAACTGGAAGACGCCAGCGACAACGGGCGTCCGACTGGGCCGCAATACGCGTTGTCGATCCTGTTCCTGGGCACGCGCCTGGAACAGTTGGCCAGCAGCTTGGCGCGCTTCAATTCACTGCTGCCGATCCCTGACCTGGTACGCACCGAGCGCCGGGCGCAACACCTGGTGAAACTGGAGAGTGAAAAGTGGGAGATCCCCGGCGCCGGAACTCTACCGCGCTGGCAGGGTTTGCCACTGGAGCGTTGCACGGTGGTCAAAGCTGCCAAACAGTCGATGGCGGGGCAGATAGCCGTGCTGGAAGGCTACGCCGCTGACAGCTCGCCGTTGGCCGATCTGGCAGCGCTGGCAGCTCGCAAAAGCGCCCAGCAGCAGGGGCGAGATAAGCAATTGGCTGACCTGAAAGACCTGCTGGCCGGGGGAAACCCTGACGTCAGCGTGCGCGCGCGGCTGATCGGCCCGGGCACTGCCGGCGAACTACGCCGCGAACTGTTGGCCGGCGATGCCCCCGGCCACGAATGGATTCAATGCGCCGGGGTTCTGTTGGTCGGCAGCAAAGAAGGACTGAGCTTTGTGCGTGAACTGGTGGGCCTATGACGCTG
>NZ_JBSVXS010000270.1:0-1100 GCF_054070155.1 Pseudomonas sp. SDT291_1_S447 | reverse complement strand
GAAAAAGATCGCAGCCTTCGGCAGCTCCTACATTTGGAATGCGTTCCCCTGTAGGAGCTGCCGAAGGCTGCGATCTTTTGCTCTTCAAACCCTGGCAACAATAAATATCCGCTTGAACGCAAACAACGTATGCCCATCCCCCTCCTGCGGATAATGCTTATGCACTCGCATAAGATAGTGATAGATAAACCGCGCCTGTTCCGCTGAACTCAGCGCCTGCATCACCGGCCGCAGCGCCGAGACTTTCACCCAGTCGTACACTGGTGATTTGCCGTCGACTACCTGCAACTGCTCGGTCTCCCAGATATCCAGCGACGAGGTCAGCGGCGCGAGCAACCGGTAGTAATCCTCCAGTGCCAACAACGGCCGCGCCGCCATGCGCTGACGCAGCTCAGGTGTGCCCATCGGCGTGCCGCCGGGGCCGCCGTCTTCGAGGGTGTCGAGCATCAGTCGATACCACAGCGCATCGCGCCAGTCTGGCATGTGCGCCGCCAGACAACCGCCGGGATTCAGATAACCGAGCAGGTGCGGCAGCAGCGTTTCATGGCCCCCGATAAAGTGCAGTACGGCGGCAGCGAGCAGCAGATCCGCTGGCTGCTCTGGTTGCCAATCGAGCAGATCGCAACACTTCCACTGCGCCCGGATCGGCAGGCAGCGCGCTTCATCGAGCATCTGCGTGGAGCTGTCGACGCCCTGCAACTGCGCGCGCGGCCAGCGTTCGGCCAACAACTGCGTGGCAATGCCGGTGCCGCAGCCAAGGTCGTAAATGCGTTGCGGGTTGGGCAGGTCGACACGGTCGAGCAATTCATTGACCGGGCGTTGCCTGAGACGGAAAAACTGCTGGTACGCCTTGGCGTCCCAGTCGGGTGTTGCGAGACGAGAGATCATTGAGGTGGTCCTCCGGTGATCGTTGGTGTCTTCCGATGACAACCTGGCTCCCAGCTTGAGGACCGACTACGACGACGGAAGCGGAAAGGTGAAGCACCTGATTCCTTCAGGTTTTGTCACTTTACCTGCCGACCGGCAAAGTGCCACTTCTCCCGACCAGTGGCAAAAATCCAATGTAGGAGCTGCCGAAGGCTGCGATCTCTTGATCGTAA
>NZ_JBSVXS010000269.1:0-1152 GCF_054070155.1 Pseudomonas sp. SDT291_1_S447 | reverse complement strand
CGCCGTGGTCGCTGCGCAGCGCAATGCTGATCTCGCTGGTGGTGTCGTCGATGCGCAGTTCGTTGGCGCGGCTGCCCTTGTATTCCTTGCTCTTGACCGTGGCCAGGGTCTTGAAATCCGGCAGCTTGTACGGCGGCAGATTCGCGCCGTGGTACAGGCAACCGGTGATCAGCGGCTGATCAGGATCGCCTTCGAGGAAGGTGATCAACACCTCCATGCCGACCCGTGGAATGTTGATCGAACCGAAGGTTTCCGCCGCCCAGCTCGACGCGACGCGCATCCAGCAACTGGTCATGTCGTCGTGCTTGCCTTCGCGGTCCCAGAAAAACTGCACCTTCACGCGGCCGTACTGGTCGCAGTAAATCTCTTCGCCTTCAGGGCCGCAGACCACCGCGCTCTGGGTGCCGAGGACTTTGGGTTTCGGGTGATCAAGCGGCGGACGGTACGGCACGTCCCACGGAATGGCGCTGAAGCGGTTGCGGTAGCCCTGGTGGAAATCGTCTTTGTTGTCGGTGGTGTCGCTGGTCACTGACTCTTCGAGCACTTGCGGCTGCTTGCCTTCGTGGAAGATTTCGGTGAGCAGCCACAAGTCATTCCAGGTCGGATTGGCGTGGTCGGTCAGGGCGAGGAAATGCCCGCTGACGAGGATCGGCTGATCGCTGTTGCCCTCGGCCAGACGGTAGTCGCTGCGATGGCGTTCCAAGGCGCGATTGGCCAGATGCTTGCCGCGCTCGCGGTCAACGAAACGGCCCGGGTAATCGTAGTCTTCGAGGTCCGGTTGCGCGCTGCTTTTGGCGTCGCTTTCCAGCTCGATCTTCGGTTTGACGAAGTCGTAATCGCGGCGCGTGGTGCGACTGGTGCGCGTGGCCAGACGCAGGCCGAAACGCTTGACCACCGGTTTGTCGGCGACCAGTCCGGAATCTTGCTGATAGGCCACGGGCGCGAGTTTCGGGAACACCGTCTGGTCATCGCCGAAGGTCAGTTTGTGGCCGCTCGACGTGTGCTGGAAGTGGTAGTGAATGCCCTCCTCCTCGCACAGGCGCTGGATGAAATCCAGGTCCGACTCGTCGTACTGCACGCAGTAAATGCGCTCGGGATAAATCGCGCTGAGCTGGAAGTGGTAATCGCTGGCGAGGATGCCGTGTTCTTCCA
>NZ_JBSVXS010000268.1:0-1172 GCF_054070155.1 Pseudomonas sp. SDT291_1_S447 | reverse complement strand
AAGTTGCTGGTGTTGGTGAACGTGGCGAGCTGGTTACCGGCAAGCCCCTTGATGGCGCCCTCGATCAGGTAGGCCGAGGCGACAAAATCCTTGGCGTTCTCGCCGTAGCTCACCGCGAATTGCAGCGACTTGGCATTGAGTGCCGACAACGCATCCTCGGCCACGCCCAACGATCGGACGTCGCCCAGGGCGCGATTGACCTCCAGCGCCGGTTCCATGGACTCACGGATCCCGACCACAGCAGCGGTCACGCCGCCCAGGCCAAGCCCGATCGTCTTTATGTGTTTTTCACTCTGATCGGCAAGCTCGGAAAAGCCCATTTTCACCTTGCCCAGGGGCGCGGTGACCTTGTCCTGCAAGCTGAGAATGAAAGCCAGGCTGGCGCTACGGTCTGCCAAAGTCGTTACCCGTTCAGCGCAAGGGCGATGCCGTTAGCCACGGCGAACTCCATGCGTCTCCAGTGTTCGTCCTCTAGCCACTTGGCCGTCCCCATCGCTTCGGGCGTGGGTTCGGCACCAGGAAGCCAGCGGTTCGTCAGGGCCATTAACTGGCCCAGTCCGTTTTCGCTTAGGCGCTCAGCGTGCTCGAGCGCTTTTTTACGATCACCTCAACGTTGGGCGCGTACTCCTCGAGCAGCGCGCCGGCGATCTGCATCACCATCACCGGGTTGCCCAGCAGCGGTTTCAGCACGGTTTTTTGTTCCTGCAGCACAGTGGTCATCAACAGGTTGTTGCCCGGGGCGACCTTGTTGGCTTGGGTCAGGGCGTTGAAATACTTGGTGACGTCGGCCGGGGTCAGGTTGAAGGTGAATTCCTGTTCGCCGACTTCCAGGGTGATTTCGGTGTTGTTCTGTTGGCTCATTGGGTAGATCTCTTGTTGAGGTTGGGAAAAGTGGTGTCCTGGTGCGCTGGCGATCGCTGGCACACGCCACGGACGTATTGCTGCAGTCCGAGAATCATTTGCCGGCTTAGGGCGAGCTGATTACGGAGGGTGAAATAATCCGGTCGAGCGTCTGCTGCGAGTTCGGCGCGTCCTGCATCAGCCATGCGGGCGGTGCCGGCGGTGGCGGGCACAGATCCGGCGGCGGGACAGATGGCGCGGACATGCAACCGGCCAGTGCCATCGCCAACAGCGCGGCGCAGGCGCTCGTTTTCAGTGAGTGCATCGGTCAA
>NZ_JBSVXS010000267.1:0-1188 GCF_054070155.1 Pseudomonas sp. SDT291_1_S447 | reverse complement strand
GCTCGCTTGTATGGTAGGACTTGAAGGGAGGAGGAGGGACAAGGCTCGATTCTGACTGTTGACGCAGTACAGACCGTGGGAGATTTCGCCCCTCTTCCTTTCACCCAAGCGCCGATAAAGAATGCATCTGGCTAGACCGACGATAGGAACAAGCCTGCGCCTCTGGGTGAGCCCTTCAAGTGCTCAAACCTTATCCCGGAGGAAATCCTGTGGCAATGCCAGTCGCTCTATCAAATCCGATCGTTGGCGTGGATGTCGCCAAAAATGAACTGGTGATTTATCAGGCCGATAGCGATCTGCTTGAAGCGATTCCCAACACCAAAACATCCATCAAGCAGTGGCTGAAGGCCTTGCTCGGCCCCGTGTCTATTGCCATTGAGGCAACCAACATCTACCACCTGGAATTCGCTGATTTGGCCTATGCGGCCGGTTGCACGATTTACATGGTGGGCGGCTATGAACTCAAACACTACCGCGAAGGCGTGAAGATCCGCGCCAAAACCGACGCCTTGGACGCCAAGCTGCTGGCCCGTTACCTGAAGAACGAAGCCGAAGAGTTGCACCCTTGGACCCCGCCATCACCGCTGTACCGCCAGCTCCTGAGCCTTTTCCGCCGCCGCGCGGCTTTGGTCCAGGCCAGGGTCGGCCTGGTGCAGAGCTGGTCGAATGAGCCGTTGTTGAAGGCAGCTTTTGCTGAACAGATAAAATCCATGCAGCGGCTTGAAACGATGATCGAAAAGACGATCAACGATCAGCTCAAACAAGCCGGTTTGCTCGGCGAATTGAAGCGTTGCCTGAAAGTTGAGGGCATTGGATTTCTGACCGGAGCGCGCCTGCTCACAGCGTTTCAGCGTGGGGAATTTAGCAACGCGGATGCGTTTATCGCCTTCCTGGGCATGGATTTACGGGTATCGAAATCAGGGCAAAAGGACGGTCGCCGCAGCTTGACCAAGCGCGGAGACCCCGAGGCCCGCCGACTTTTGCACAACGCAGCGATGTCGGCTAGCCGTACGATAGCCTGGAAAGGGTTTTACGAAGCCCAAAGAGCACGGGGTTTCAGCACCACGCAGGCGTTGGTGATGCTGGCTCGCAAACTTGCTCGGGTGGTATTCGCCTTGCTGAAAGGGCAAAGCGAATATCAGGCAAAAGTCAGTTGAGGGCTTCCCCTCAACCATAGAATCTCCCACA
>NZ_JBSVXS010000266.1:0-1191 GCF_054070155.1 Pseudomonas sp. SDT291_1_S447 | reverse complement strand
TGCACTTCGGCAAAGGTCACGTACAGCGTGCTCTTGCGGGAAAAGATCAACGCCGGACGTTCTTCGATCGCTGCACGCTGATCTTCCGTGACGGTTTTACCTTGGTGCAGCAGCGCCGTAACGATCCCGTCCAGCACGCGAAATTCGTACAACTCGCCGCTGAGGCTGTCGATGATGTACAGCCAACCATCGCGCAACCGGCGAATGCCCATTGGCCGCACGGTCAAGGCATAGGGCAGCGTCAATTCGGCGGCCGGGTCGTGCGGTCGTTCCACCAGGCCATAAGCCAAGGGCAACAGTTGCACATGGGTTTGCCGCAATGGGCAAGCGCCCGGAGAACCGATGGGGGTTTTGGACGCCGCGGCAGCAGCGAGGTTGGCGGGATGGTTCATGATCGACCTCGTTCAGCAGCCCACTGATGCGCCAGGGCCGCAGCCAGCGCGACGCGCTCGCCGGGTGATTGCAGCGAGGGCGTGTGGAGTAAGTGATGGATTTGCGGATGCTGTTCGAACTCGCTGCTGCCGAGCCAGAACACGACGTTGGCGTAATAAAACAACGCAGAGGGACCGCCGAGGCCAAGGGCAGATGCTTGAGTCTCCAACTGATCAAGTACGCCCCAGCGTTGTGCCAGGCTCTCGCCGCTATGGCGCTCAGAGAAGTAGCGGAGCAAATGCGCATCGAGCTCAAGCAGCGTTCGGCGCCGGTCAACCTGATCTAGCGCAATGTCCTGCTCAGGACTCAGGCGATAGGGCACGGTAAGCTCTGGATGTTGCGTCTGGCGGGGCCGCTGAAACCGCCATAGGTCATTGACGACGTCGGCTGTCACTACACAGGTCAAAGGTCCGAACAAAGACTGATCGGCACTGGCAAACAACGCCTGCGCCACCGCTGCATCGGCCATGCGCAAAAACGCCGATTGCCCGGCGGGCAACTCGACCGTGATCAGTTTGCGCAGGTGTTCGGCGACGCCGTGCAGCGGCGCAGCACTGAACAACAGCACGCCCCACTCCTCCTGCGCGCTGTGCAGATAGAACTGCGCCAAGGAATCGTCCGGTTGCTCGATCGCCACCAATAATGGCGAGACATCGCGCAGCGCTGAAAACGGTGGTTGGTCGTAGAGGGCAAGCGTGCTGGCCGTCGGGTTGAGCTGTTTCAACCGCTGCGGCAGATCGCTGATCGTCGCACCGTCCA
>NZ_JBSVXS010000265.1:0-1265 GCF_054070155.1 Pseudomonas sp. SDT291_1_S447 | reverse complement strand
GGCTGCAGCAACTGCGCGAGCAGGCGCCGCAGCAGGTGCTCAAGGAAGGCAAAGCTGCCGGCAAGGTCACCTTGGGGCTGGACGGTGACTACGCCAACCTTGATGCCCTGGTGCATGACACCAAGCAAATGGTGGACGAGCGTCTGCGCGACGGTGGCGACCTGATCGCGATCATCGGTTCCGATCTGTTGGCGGCCGATAAGGCGAAGTTGTACGCCAAGCAAGGCGACGTGCCGACCGAGAAAGAGCGCATCGAAGATGCCCAGGTGATCGCCACCTACGGAGGTTTGCCAAGCTTCAGCGTGCCGTTCTTCCCAGTCAACGCTGTGCTGGTCACCAGTTGGGACAACCTTTCGATCTACTTCCAGGACTCCAGCTGGCGCAAGCAAACCGTGGACAACCCGAAACGCTCCCGCGTCGAGGATTACAACAGCCGCAATGAAGGCTATGTGATCGAGCAGCTGGAGAAAATCGCGCTGACCGAGAACGTGGAGCTGGTGAAGTGAGCCTGGCTCTCGCACACAAGCGCCGCACTTTGGCTCAGGGAACCGCTGCAGTGAATGCTGCTGAAGCGGCACCGGCGGCGTATTCGCCGGCGGAAGCCCTGAGCAGCCCGGCCAACGCGAAAAAGCACCTGCTGCTGATGGAAGCGTCGCTGGATCAGGATTTGCAGCGCCTGAGCGATATCAAGGGGCTCGCCGGGCGTCAGGCGCTCAAGCGCGAGGAACTGCTGCCCAAGTATCAGGACTTCATTCAGCGTTACATGGATTCGGGCCTGGTGATGCCGAACCGTGTCCTGGTGCAGGTGATGGTCTGGCTGTTCGACACCGAGCAGTTCGAAGACGGCCTGGCGCTGGCGGACTTTGCGATCGGGCAGGGGCAGGAAATGCCCGAGCGGTTCAAGCGTCGCGACGTGCAAACCTTCGTTGCGGACGCAGTGATCGACTGGGCTTACGCCGAATACAACGCCCAGCGCAGCCCGGAGCCGTACCTGTCCGATCTGCTGCCTCGCGTCGACGGTGAATGGGAGCTGACCGAACAGATCCCGTCCAAGTACCACAAGTTGATCGGCATGCGGGCCATGGAGGCCGAGCAGTGGGAAACCGCGCTCAAGCACCTGGAACGATCTACCGAGCTTTACGCGAAAGCAGGCAACGAGACGCGAATCAAGAAGTGTCGTATCGCACTCGCCAAACAAACGCCCGCCGTTACCGGCGCCCAATAACCGACTACCCCCCCAGCGGGGAACTGTGGACGTGTGTCTG
>NZ_JBSVXS010000264.1:0-1272 GCF_054070155.1 Pseudomonas sp. SDT291_1_S447 | reverse complement strand
CCTGAAAGTACTTCGCTGAATCCATAATCGACTCGGTCTTTCAGGTCGATGTATGGCACAACACACCTCGGTCAGTCCCCTCTCCCCCTGGGAGAGGGCTAGGGTGAGGGCTTGGCGTTGTCACACTTTGTCTCATCTTCAGTTATGCTCGCCGTTCGTCGCCAACGCCGGAGCCGCTGACCTTATGTCCCCCACTCGCCTGTTTCTCACCCTCGCCCTCTCGTTGCTGGCCGCTTGCGCCACACAACCAAAACACAACGTGACCGTGGAAAAACAAAGCGAATGCCCCGTACGGCTCACCAACGGACAAAACCTCATCATCATGCTGCCAAGCAACCCGACCACCGGTTACCGCTGGGCCATTCAGGACTCGGCTGGCGGCGTGCTGCGCGCACTCAGCCCCGAGGTTTACAGCAATCCGGAAGATGCCGGTGTGGTCGGTGCAGCAGGTCTGTCGACCTGGCGCTTCCAGGCCTTCGCCCCCGGCACCGGCCGTCTACGCCTGACCTCGCAACAGCCGTGGGCACCGGAAGTGCTGCCGGTGGAAACCTTTGACTGCGCCATTTCGGTGAATTGATCGTGGGCTGGCTGATTTTGGCGCTGATGGGCGCGGTGACGTTTCTCTACGGCGTCAGCACCCATGCGGCGCTGCTGTGCCTGCTGGTCAAACCGTTGCCAGTGCTGGCGTTACTCGGCTGGTTGCACGATGCGCCGCCCAGCGACTATCGGCGCTGGATCAGTCTCGGTCTGATTTTCTCGTTGCTGGGTGATGTGTTGCTGGCCTGGCCGGGCGATCTGTTCGTGTTTGGCCTCGGCGCGTTTCTGGTTGCGCATCTGGCTTATCTGAAGGCTTATCTGAGTGACTGCAAGCGTCTGGCGATTTTGCCGCTGGTGCTTGCCCTCGGTGTTGGCGCGGTGTTGCTGGGTCTTCTGATTTCCAGCGGTCTTGGGCCATTGCTGGTGCCGGTGATTGTTTATGGCACGGCGATCAGCGCGATGCTCTGGCGCGCGCTGGCCCGTTTGGGCAGCGATGTGCCGAAACGCTCGGCGTTGCTGGCGGCGGGCGGTGCGCTGGCGTTTGTGTTCTCGGACAGCGTCATTGGGATTGATCGCTTCGTATTGCCATTCCACGCCGCGCCATACGTCATCATCCTCAGCTACTGGCTGGGCCAGTGGGGCATTGCCGCCTCCGCGTTCTCCCAAAGCAAACGCGCTAGCCTTTAAAAGATCGCAGCCTGCGGCAGCTCCTACAGAAAACCGCATTCCCATGTA
>NZ_JBSVXS010000263.1:0-1305 GCF_054070155.1 Pseudomonas sp. SDT291_1_S447 | reverse complement strand
GGGAGAGGGCTAGGGTGGGTAAAGACCGGGTACATCCTTTACGTTTGAGACCGGGGACATGGTTTACAGGTATTAATCATGGTCAGGAGGTGCTGACCATGCCCTGGAATCAAGAGTCCCCAATGGATCAACGAGTGAAGTTAGTCAGTGACTGGCTTGGCGGCAGCTACACCAAGAGCCAATTAAGCCGGCGCTATGGCGTCAGCCGTCCAACCATCGACAAATGGCTGGAACGATATGCAGCGTTGGGCGTAGATGGCTTGAAAGAGCAATCGCGCAAGCCGTTGAACTGTCCTCATCAAACGCCCGACGAAATCATTGCCACGCTGCTGGCCAAGAAAAACGAACATCCCGATCGGGGGCCCAAGCAGATCATTGGTCGCCTGCGCGATTCCGATCCGCATATCCAATGGCCGGCGGCGAGTACCGCCGGGGAGTGGTTGAAGAAAGCTGGTTTGGTGGTGGCGCGACGGCCCTATCCCCCGCGTCCCCGTGCTCCAACACATTTGCGTCCGGTCGACGCGCCCAACCAGACTTGGTGTGCTGATTACAAAGGGCAGTTCAAAATGCAGGACGGTAATTGGTGCTATCCGCTGACCATTACCGATCAGATGAGCCGCTTTTTATTCGTCTGTCGCGCTTTGCCCAGTACGCACGGAGCGCCGACGCGGGAAGGCTTCGAATGGGCTTTTCGAGAATATGGGCTGCCGGATGTGATCCGCACTGATAATGGCGCTCCTTTTGCGTCGACAGGTCTGGCGCGACTTTCGAAGTTATCGGTTTGGTTCATCAGGCTTGGAATCCATGTCGAAACGATTACGCCTGGCCGTCCCGACCAAAATGGTCGACATGAACGGATGCATCGAACGCTAAAGGCAGCAGTGCCACCGGCGGAAAACCTGGTGCGCCAGCAGTTGGCTTTTCAGGAATTCATCCAAGACTTCAACCACCACCGACCGCACACCGCGCTGGGCATGAAACCGCCGGCATCTGTCTATAGCCCGTCGACACGCGCTTATCCCGGTTACTTGCCTGCGCTTGAATACGGTTCCGATGTTGAAGTACGCAAGGTTCGGTCAAATGGGGAAATTAAATGGAAAGGACAGCTGATTTTTCTAGGAGAGGCTCTGATTGGAGAGGACATCGCGCTGAAGGAAGTGGCTGATGACGCTTGGGAACTGTACCTTTGCAGCCACTGTTTAGGCAGGCTTGAAAGCGGCGCCAAACGCGTTTCAAGCCTGTAAAGGTGTAAACGATGTCCCCGGTCTAATTTGTAAAGGATGTACCGGTCTCTACAGTGAGGGG
>NZ_JBSVXS010000262.1:0-1324 GCF_054070155.1 Pseudomonas sp. SDT291_1_S447 | reverse complement strand
AGCGCCCGAGCTTAAAGAAACCTTCTTGGCATTCAGCCAATCCGCCGTTCGTGCCCTGCAAGGCCGTGGCCGAATCACGGCGGCGCTGCTATGACTAAGCTGCAAGGGCTGACCACCTACCTACGGGAACGCCGTCTGGTCGCGCCTGAACAGCTCGACAGTTTCACCGAGCAGGTGAAGCTCTCGCTGATCTGGAAACCCGACGTCGACGGCATGCACTTTGCCGACATGCACTATCGCGCCGCGATTGTCCTGGAGCGTTTCGCGGACCATCCGGCGCGCCTGATGGCTCTGGTTGGGAGTTGGTTGGAAAACCACGACACCAACCGCGACCACCATGAACTGCCGGCGCCGGAGTTCCTTG
Source organism: Pseudomonas sp. SDT291_1_S447 (assembly GCF_054070155.1). Taxonomy (NCBI): domain Bacteria; kingdom Pseudomonadati; phylum Pseudomonadota; class Gammaproteobacteria; order Pseudomonadales; family Pseudomonadaceae; genus Pseudomonas; species Pseudomonas sp. SDT291_1_S447. Next base: position 960 of record NZ_JBSVXS010000262.1, on the reverse strand, counting down.
TAGAGCCGTTGGACAACGATCTCTTCGACGTGGAAATCACTCTGGAGTTTGTCGAGCCGCAGTATCTGGCCGAAGACCCTGCCGGCGAGATCGACGCCTTCGGTAAGACCTGGGCTTTCGTCCCGTTTGACCTGTGGGTTGCCGAGAACGGCGAGGTGGCCACCGGTGAGCGCTAATCCGTGCGACCTCGATGTCAGGGGCCTACTCAACGTCGACGCTCAACTGGCGCTGCTGGAGCTGCCGCCGGTGCTGCGCCGTCGTCTGCTGAACAACGTGACCAAGCGCGTGCGCTCGATGAGCCGCAAGCGTCAGCGCGCCCAGCAAAACGTCGACGGCTCGCCGTTCGCTGAACGCAAGGGATCAGCCAAGGGCAAGAAAAAGATGGAAGCCGGGCTGGCCAAGCTGCTGCAAGTCACGCGAGTCAGCGCCGACGAAGCCGAACTGGGTTGGAAAAATGCGCTGACTCGCTGGGTCGCCACGCAACAACACAACGGTGCTACCGAGCGGCGCACGGCTGCCCAGATGCGCCGCTGGAACACCGTTCCGCCTGGCATCGCATGCACTGAAAAGCAAGCGAAACGCCTGCGCCGGCTGGGTTTGCGTGTTCGCCAGAAGGGCAAAAAGACTCCGGCCAGGCCTTCGGTTGCATGGATTCAACAGCATGTGAACTACGCCAAGGCCGGTCTGCTGATCCGCATTCTGAAGGATGAGAAAACCGAGACATCTGGCGCGCAAAGCTGGGACATCACCCTGCCAAAACGTCAGTTCCTCGGCGTGGCAACTGGCAATGAAACCCGCGAGCTGGTTAACCAGGTCTTTCAACAAATCCTAACTTCACCCCGTTAACGAGGCACTACATGGCACTCGGTCAAGTCACCGTCGACAACCTCAATCTAGGCCAGGGTGCCGTGACAGAGGTTGAGCGTTACTTTCTTTTCATCGGCCCCGCCGCCAAAAACG
>NZ_JBSVXS010000261.1:0-1327 GCF_054070155.1 Pseudomonas sp. SDT291_1_S447 | reverse complement strand
AGCGCCCGAGCTTAAAGAAACCTTCTTGGCATTCAGCCAATCCGCCGTTCGTGCCTTGCAAGGCCGTGGCCGCATCACGGCGGCGCTGCTGTGACCAAGCTGCAAGGATTAACCGCCTACTTGCGGGAACGCCGTTTGGTCGAGCCTGAACAGCTCGACAGTTTTACCGAGCAGGTGAAACTCATACTGGTCTGGAAACCGGACGTGGGCGGTATGCATCTGGGCGACATGCACTATCGCGCCGTGATCGTCCTGGAGCGCTTCGCCGACCATCCGGCGCGTCTGATGGCGTTGGTGGGCAGTTGGCTGGAAAACCACGACGCCAACCGTGACCGCCACGAACTGCCGGCGCCGGAGTTCCTTGTGGAGCCTCTGGATAACGATCTGTTCGACGTGGAAATCACGCTGGAGTTTGTCGAGCCGCAGTATCTGGCCGAAGACCCTGCCGGCGAGATCGAAGCCTTCGGCAAGACCTGGGCCTTTGTCCCGTTTGATCTGTGGATTGCAGAGCGCGGCGAGGTGGCCACCGATGGCCGGGCGTAGCACGTTCGAACTCGACATTCGCGGTCGCTTGGGCGTACGCGAACAACTGGCGTTGCTGAGCCTGCCGCCGCAATTGCGCCGCCGCTTGCTGAACCAGGTCACCAAACGCGTGCGGACGATGAGCCGCAAGCGAGTGCGTGAGCAGAAGAACCTGGACGGCACACCCTTCGCCCCACGCAAGGGCGACACCAAGGGCAAAAAGAAGATGGAAGCCGGCTTGGCCAAGTTGATGGTGGTCACCCGGGTGTCCGCTGATGAAGCGGAATTGGGCTGGAAAAACGCCCTGACCCGATGGGTCGCCGCGCAGCAGCACAACGGCGTCAGTGAGCGCCGCACCGCCCAGCAGATGCGCCGATGGAACAAGACCCCACCGGGTTTGGCAGCAACCGACAAGCAAGCCAAGCGCTTGCGCCGGTTGGGCTTCCGTGTGCGCCAAGCAGGCAAAAAGACGCTGACCCGGCCGTCGGTGGCGTGGATTCAAGAGCATGTGAACTACGCCAAAGCCGGTTTGCTGATCCGGATCCTGGACGACCAGCGCAGCGAAAGCACCGGCGCGCAGAGCTGGGAAATCACGCTGCCGAAACGCCAGTTCATCGGCGCCGAAACTGAGCGCGAAACCAATCTCCTGATTAACCAGGTGTTGCAACAAATCCTAACTTCACCCCGCTAACGAGGCACTGCATGGCACTCGGTCAAGTCACCGTCGACAATCTCAATCTAGGCCAGGGCGCCGTGACAGAGGTTGAGCGTTACTTTCTTTTCATCGGCCCCGCCGCCAAAAACG
>NZ_JBSVXS010000260.1:0-1340 GCF_054070155.1 Pseudomonas sp. SDT291_1_S447 | reverse complement strand
CCGGCCTTGGCGAAGAACACTGCGTCAAACGGCTTGAGCTTGCGGAAGCTGCCCGCCGATCGCGCCGCATCGATCAGCAACTGAAAGTTGGAGCTGTCCAGTTCCAGTTCGCCGGCAGCGGCCACGTCACCCTCCACGTAGCCGTCAGGCACGCCCCGGGTTTGGGCCACAGCCGAGTTGTCGGTGATGTCCAAGGTGCAGCTCTCGACGTGCAGCGACAGATCGCCCAGGCTCACGTCGAAGTTCTTGCCGCCAATTTTTGCCATGGGGCGTTACTCCGTTTTGTCAGTGGAAAGATCCAGAGCGATGTTCGCCGTGAGGTCTTTCGGGCAGTTGAGGGGTTTGAGCTTGATGTAGGCCGCAACCTTGGTTTTGCTGAGCCATTCCAGCACCAGGTCACCGTCTTTCGGCGGCTCGATGTCACCGGGGAACACCTCGCCGTTGAACTTGATGGACTTGGCCATGGCACGCAGAGGCGCCATCAGTTGGTTGGTGTTCACCGCCATGCTGTTGGGGGTGCTGTTCAAGCGGCGATCGGCTACACGGCGGATCAGCAGCGGGCGAATCAGGCGAGCGGCCTTATCGGTGATGCGCAGGTATTCCACGACCTGAAAGTCACTGCCCGGGGTGTCCAGCATGTTGCAGTCACCCCAGTACACGCCTGGATAGTCTGGGTAGGTCTGAGTGACGGAGAACCGCGCCCGATCCAGTTCACTGCGCACAGCGGACGGCAGCGGGATCAGCTCCATATCGATAGGCACGTCGCCAAGTCCCAACACAGGGCCGGTCGCCACGCGCATCGGACTATCAGCGATGCTGACTGCCGAATTGGCCAAGCGGCCAGCCAGCACGCCCAAGTCATTACCGTGCAGTTGAGGCACCGGTGAAACGCGCGGCGCGGCCAGACCCGCTACCAACGCTTTTTGCTCGCTCAGGTACTGTGCCCAGGTCTGGTCGACGGCGATGCCGGCGGTGCTTGCCAGAAAGAAAACACGACGGCCGTAGGTGTTGTTCAGGGCGACGGCCGCGTCATTCATGGCCGATAGTTCGTCACCCTTGGTGACAGGCTTGGTGACGATGACCGCTTCCACCGACACCCCTTGTTGCTGGGTTTTCTCCAGAGCGGTGGCCCAGTCGCCTTCGGGGCCGATCGGGGCCGCCATGCAGGCCCAGCGCTGGCCACCGTTCAAACGTGCGGCGGTGATTTGGGTTTTCAGATCGCTCGCCGGGATGCCCAGGGCGGCGTCCAGATCGCTGTCGGTGTTCAGCGGGATGACCTGGCCGACGTTTTTGGCGGCGGGGCCGATGAAAAGAAAGTAACGCTCAACCTCTGTCACGGC
>NZ_JBSVXS010000259.1:0-1354 GCF_054070155.1 Pseudomonas sp. SDT291_1_S447 | reverse complement strand
CCAAAACCTTCCTTGAAAACCCCGGGCCTGTTGGCGGGTGAGATGCTGTCATGACCATTGAAATCGTAAAACGTGAGCCTCAGGTTGCTATCGTTCCACTCAATGCCATCGACATCCAGGACGTTGCCAGCAGCGCAGCAACCTTCGATGCCTGGCTGCAATCAGCCACGGATGGCGTGGTCACGCTTGATCGCATCAAGAACTACGCCGGCTTCTTGCCGGTGGTGGGCAACATCATGGCGCTGGTCGATGCGCTGGGTGACATCGTCACCTTGTCCAACGCCAAGCAGCGCGACTTGCTCGCGTGGGCCAGCCTGGGCATCAACCTGATCGGCGTATTGCCGTTGCCGCCGGCAATGGCCGCTGCGCGCATGACCCTGCGCCCGACGCTGTTTCTGGTACGCCAGGAGATGAAGGCCAGCAGCAAATTGTTGCTCAGCACCTCCGTGATCGAGGTGCTGGTCGGGCACCTGAACGCTTCTATTGTCGGCACGCTGGATGATTTTGTTGAACAGGCCAAAGGCAAATTGCCCGGCATCCTGGCGGACGCTGGCAAGCTCGGCGAAGACGTCATCAACGAGATTGCCAAAGGCATCGAAGCGGTGGCTTTCGGCAATCTGGATGCCAACGGTGATCTGAATGCGGCCAGCGCACAGGCAAGCGCTGCAGTCGATCAATTCAAGAATGATCCGCTGGCCTCATTCAGCAATGTGTTCGGGGCTGCCGCGAGTGCTTATAAAGCGGCTGGCAAGGGCCTGGCCAACAGCGTGGCACAAAATCTGGTGCCCGATGACTTCAAAAAAACCGTCTCCGACGAAACCAAAAAACTGCGCGCAATGGGCCCGGAGCTGCGCACTCAGTTGAGCAAGCTCGATGATGAATCGGTGCAGAACTCCATCGGCTGGTTGCTGTTTATCCTCTCCAGTGCCGTGACACTGTGGCGCAAGCGCAATGCTCATGGCCAGAGCACCGCAGTCCATCCAGACAAGACCGGTCAGGCAAAGCACACGGCGTCCGATGGTCAATTGGGATCCAGTGGTCAACAGGCTCCTGCGAAAGGCGCGCCCGAGCCGAAGAAAAACGGCGCCTGCACGGGCACATGCAACAGCATCAGTTTTGCCTTGGGTTCTGAAAGACTCAGTCATACTGATTTCAGCTTGCCGGGGCCTTTCCCTGTCGAGTGGACGCGCATATACAACTCACGCCTCGACGCCTACGATCACAGCGAACTCGGCGCTCGCTGGATTTCTGAGTTCACCACACGCTTTGACTGCGTTGACGATGGCCTGATGTTCTATGGCGCCGATGGCCGCGATCACAGCTATCCGTTGCCTAAGGTCGGCCTGTTCCACTA
>NZ_JBSVXS010000258.1:0-1534 GCF_054070155.1 Pseudomonas sp. SDT291_1_S447 | reverse complement strand
GCAACATCAAAAGATCGCAGCCTTCGGCAGCTCCTACATGGGTTCGGTTTCGGCAGAACAATAAAAGCGTTAGTGAGGACAACAGACATGCAAACCAAACTCCTGATCAACGGCCAACTGGTCAACGGCGAAGGCCCGGCGCAACCAGTGCTCAATCCCTCGCTCGGCGAAGTCCTGGTAGAAATCAACGAAGCCAGCGAAGCCCAGGTCGATGCCGCCGTGCGCGCCGCCGACAACGCCTTCGCCGACTGGTCGCAAACTGCACCGAAAGACCGCTCGCTGCTGCTGCTCAAACTCGCCGACGCCATCGAAGCCCACGGCGAAGAATTGGCCAAACTGGAATCCGATAACTGCGGCAAACCCTACAGCGCCGCGCTCAACGACGAGATCCCGGCGATTGCCGACGTGTTCCGTTTCTTCGCCGGCGCCAGCCGTTGCATGAGCGGCTCGGCCGGTGGCGAATACCTGCCCGGCCACACCTCGATGATCCGCCGCGATCCGGTGGGTGTGATCGCCTCGATCGCGCCATGGAACTACCCGCTGATGATGGTCGCCTGGAAAATCGCCCCGGCACTGGCGGCCGGTAATACCGTGGTGCTCAAGCCGTCGGAACAAACCCCGCTGACTGCGTTGCGTCTGGCCGAACTGGCGTCGGAAATCTTCCCGGCTGGTGTACTCAATCTGGTATTTGGTCGTGGGCCTACCGTTGGCAGTCCGTTGGTCACACACCCGAAAGTGCGCATGGTCTCGCTTACCGGCTCCATCGCCACAGGCGCCAACATCATTTCCAGCACTGCCGACAGCGTCAAACGCATGCACATGGAGTTGGGCGGCAAGGCGCCGGTGATCATCTTCGATGACGCCGATATCGATGCGGCGGTGGAAGGCATTCGTACCTTTGGTTTTTACAACGCCGGGCAGGACTGCACAGCCGCGTGCCGGATCTATGCGCAGCAGGGCATCTACGACAAGTTCGTCGAGAAGCTTGGCGCGGCGGTCAGCAGCATCAAGTACGGCTTGCAGGATGATCCGTCGACTGAACTGGGGCCGCTGATCACCGCGCAACATCGCGACCGTGTGGCCGGGTTTGTCGAGCGTGCCGTGGCGCAGTCGCACATTCGTTTGATCACTGGTGGCAAGGCTGTCGACGGTAATGGTTTCTTCTTTGAACCAACCGTTCTGGCCGATGCGCAGCAGGACGACGAAATCGTTCGTCGCGAAGTGTTTGGGCCGGTGGTTTCGGTGACCAAATTTACTGATGAAGCGCAGGCGCTGGAGTGGGCCAACGATTCGGACTACGGCCTCGCCTCCTCCGTGTGGACGGCAGATGTAGGACGTGCGCATCGCATGTCGGCGCGTTTGCAGTACGGCTGCACGTGGGTGAATACGCACTTCATGCTTGTCAGCGAAATGCCCCATGGCGGTCAGAAATTGTCCGGTTACGGCAAGGACATGTCCATGTATGGGCTGGAGGACTACACCACGGTTCGGCATGTGATGTTCAAGCATTAACAGCGAAAAGATCGCAGCCTGC
>NZ_JBSVXS010000257.1:0-1535 GCF_054070155.1 Pseudomonas sp. SDT291_1_S447 | reverse complement strand
TGCCATCGCCAACAGCGCGGCGCAGGCGCTCGTTTTCAGTGAGTGCATCGGTCAAATCCTTGGTGTTTCGTTGGTCAATCGCATCCCGCTCAGCGAGCATTTCGCCGCTGATTCGGGCCGCTTCACGCAGGCCGTTCGCTTCCCATTGCGCGCTGTCGCGCTCGCGCCTGGCGTCGTCGCGCTGATCGGTTACCCGATCGAACGCCACCCACACCAGCAGGGCCACCAGCAGCACGAAAGGCGCCAGGCGCAACGGGGAAAGGCTCATCGCAGGCACAGCTCCATTTCAGCCAGCCGGCGGTTGTGCAGGCCTTGAACGAAGCGCTTGCGGCCTTGGGCGTCGGTCACGTACGCCCATACCGGTGTCTTGCCGTCCGATGCCCAGGCCAACGCCCTGCAGCCGTCAGCAATGCGGCCGGCGTTGATCAACGCCACCGCCCGACTGGCGCAAGTGCTGGGCACACCGACGTTGTGGCCATGGCTGGTCAGCGCGTCGAAAGTGTTCTGGCTCACGTCCGGGTTGGTGATGCAGTCGGCCAGCTGCAGCTGGGTTTTGCGGATCACCAGCTGCTCCACCTCCGCGCAACGATCGGGCGACCAGTAGTCACCGACTACCACCGGGAACGGGCTGGTGTGTCGGGTGATGCCCTTGCAGACAGTGGGCAGTCCGCTGGCCAACTTGTCGGCATAAACGGTGTTCTGGCCACGGCCTTCCCAAGTGCCCAGGAAGATCACCAACGGAGCGCTGGCCAGCGCAATCACACCGGCCTGAATCCTGCCGCGCAGGCTCATGGGAACCACGCTCGCAACAGCGCCGGCACGACCATTTGCAGCACGGAAGCGACCACCGTGAGAATGGTCAGCAAGCGCCCGACCTTCGCGCCGATGTCGTTTACCGCGACCGTCAGGGTCTGCTGGCCAGCGTTCAGTTCCGACAGTTGCCCGGCCATGTGTTCGAACCCCTGTTCCAACTTGGTTACGCGGGTAGGCACGGTTTCGTGGCGGTCTTCCAACTCGCTCAGTCGGTGTTCAAATACGGCGAATCTCTGCTCCAGCGTTCCGAGGCGTGCGGCGTCAGTCGTCATCAGCGTTTACTCTGCTCAAAGCCCGTCTGGCACGGGACACACCGCGTTTTACCGCCCAGTGCCTGGCGCGCCGGCGGGATCTCGTTCTCGCAGTCCTGGCAATGGGTCAGGCTTGGCCCGACCGGCACAGGCGTCAGCAGCTGGGCCTTGATCGCCTGGTCACGTTGGCGTTGCTCCAGCTCCTGGGCGCGGTCGAACCAGTCCACCATTAACGGATCCCCTCGATCTCGGTAGCGTCGAGGTACGGAACGCCGTTGATGTGAATGAAGTCCGGACTGGTCACGTCAAACGGCACCTTGTGCTTGGTCTTCTCGCCGCCTTTTGGATCGATCGACAACAAGCTGGAAATCTTCACCTTGCAGCCGAAGGCTTCCACGCGCAGTTCCTCGTCTTCGCCGGCCTTGGCGAAGAACACTGCGTCAAACGGCTTGAGCTTGCGGAAGCTGCCCG
>NZ_JBSVXS010000256.1:0-1552 GCF_054070155.1 Pseudomonas sp. SDT291_1_S447 | reverse complement strand
CTTTTGATCTTGTCTTTAAAAACAACATCAAAAGATCGCAGCCTTCGGCAGCTCCTACACGGGGATCGAGGTTAACTCTGGCAAGCGTTGCGCGTCATGAACCGCTCGCGCAAAACGTCATAGCCCCAGTGATACACGTAGGTGTACGGCAGGAAAAACAGCAGCACACCGATGTCGAGCAAAAACGCCTGCCAGAGGCTGACCGACAACCACCAGGCAATCAGCGGCACACCCATCACGATCAAACCACCCTCGAACAGCAGCGCGTGCACCACACGCACCCAGGCGTTATGCGCGACGTTCATGCGCGCCAGCATACGGTCGAAGAAGCGGTTGAACACCACGTTCCAACCCAGCGCCAGCAAGGCGATCAACACGGTCACCGCGCCCATTTCAAGCATCGGTTTTTGCATGATCCACGCCAGCAACGGCGTGCAGATCAGGATCGCCAGCAGTTCGAAACCAACGGCCTGGAAAATACGTTCAGTGATGGATTTGTGGGCAGTCATGGCCTGACTCCTTGAGTGAAGATGGTTGCCATGATCCACCCCCAAACCGATACTTCATAATCAATAACCATCGATCAAGGCGATAGTTGATGATTTCTCAGGAAGTGCTGTTGGCGTTTGTCCAGGCGGCCACGCAAGGTTCGTTTTCCGCAGCGGCGCGCAAGTTGGGGCGCAGTCAGTCGACCATCAGCGCGGCGGTGGCCAGTCTGGAGATCGATCTGGATCTGCAGCTGTTCGATCGCAGCAGCCGCAAACCGACGCTGACCCCGGCCGGGCATGTGATGCTGCAACGCGCCGAGGCGATTCTGGCGGCCAGCAGTCGTCTGGAAATGACCGCACGGCAACTGTCCCAAGGCGTCGAACCGAAGCTGACGGTGGCGATTTCCGATACCTATCAGTCGGACCGTTTTGAAGCCGCGTTGGTCGGGTTTGAGCAGCGTTATCCGGATCTGGAGCTGGAATGTCTGATCGCTGAATGCGATGACCTCGTCGAGTTGGTCCAGCGTGGTCGTGCGCATCTGGCATTCGCCGAAATGCAAGAGAGCTACCCGCCGGATCTGGTCACCTCGACCGTGGCCGAGCGCACGGAAATTGCCTTGTTCGTCAGTCGTGAGCATCCGCTGGCGAGGCTTGATCACATTGATCAGCATGTGCTGGAGCAGCACCGCGAATTGCGTCTGGCGACCATCGTCAATCCCTATGACAGTCGCGGCAAAGGTCGGGTGTGGTCGGCGCCGAGTTATCTGATGCTGCTGGAAATGGCCGAGAAAGGTTTTGGCTGGGCGCCTTTGCCGCGCTGGCTGGCGCAGCGCTTTGGCAATGATTTGCTGGTCGAGTTGAAGGTGCGCGGCTGGCCTAAGCCGGTGTTTGTTGATGCGTTGTGGTCGCGGCTGTATCCGCCGGGGCCGGCGGGGAGTTGGTTGTTGAGCAAGATGCTGGAATAAGGGTTGAAGATCGAGCCACCCTCACCCCAGCCCTCTCCCGGAGGGAGAGGGGGCCGACCGAGGTGTGTTGCGTCAGACATCGACCTGAAAGACCGAGTC
>NZ_JBSVXS010000255.1:0-1557 GCF_054070155.1 Pseudomonas sp. SDT291_1_S447 | reverse complement strand
CGCGTTTCTTCAGTTGAAATGCGATCAAATGTGGGAGCGAGCCTGCTCGCGAAGGCGTCATTGCAGGCGCCGCAAATCTCAGAACTTGTCTAGCGTGCGCAGTTTCTGCGGCAAGCCCCACAACAGCAACGCCGCCGCAATCAGCGCCGCTACGCCAATCACGTATAGCGCCGGCGTGGTGCTGCCGGTCAGATCCTTGATCCGCCCGACCATCACCGGGCTGACGATTCCGCCAAATTGTCCCAGCGTATTGATCACCGCAATCCCGCCCGCCGCGCCAGCACCCGCCCCGGCCAACAACTTCGGTGGCAAGGTCCAGAAGCTCGGAATCGAAGCGATAATCCCGGCGCCCAGCAAGCCCAGGGCGACGATCAAAAACGTGGTGTGGCTGGCGAAAATCCCCGCACTGAAAAAGCCGATCGCGCCGACGATCACCAACCCGGCGACAAACTTGCGCCGTTCACCGGTCGCGTCTGACAAACGCCCGATCACCACCATGCTGATCGCCCCGCAAATGTACGGAATGGCCGTCAGCAGACCGATCATCACCGGGCTCTCGGTGCCGGCGCTGCGGATCAATTGCGGCGCCCAGAAATTCAAACCGTAGGACGCCACCTGGATCAGAAAGTAGATCAGCCCCAAGGTCAGAAAACCGGGAATCTTCAACGCCGCGAGCAACGAACCACCACTCTTGTGCGGCTCATGCTGGGCGATGCGACTGGAGAGCAACTTTTTCTCGTCCGCAGTCAGCCAGTGTGCATCCTCGATGCGATCCTTGAGCTGCGTCAGCACCAGAAAACCGAGGCCGATGCACGGCACGCCGCCGAGCAGAAACAGCCAGTGCCAGCCACGCATTTGCAGCACGCCGTCGAGGTGTTCCAGCACCAGACCGGAGAATGGCGCGCCGACCAGCCCGGCAAACGCCGAGGCGAGAAACAGCATCGAGGTGATGCGGCCACGGAAGTGCTGGGGGAACCACAGCGTCAGGTAATACAGCACGCCCGGGGCAAATCCGGCTTCCATCGCACCGATCACAAAGCGCAGCGCGTAGAACTGCCATTCGCTGTTAACGAACACCATCGCTGCCGTCGCCACGCCCCAGGACATCATGATCCGCGCAATCCAGCGCCGCGCGCCGACCTTGTAGAGCATCATGTTGCTCGGCACTTCGAACAGCACGTAACCGACCACGAACAGCCCGGCGCCGAGGCCGTAAGCGGTGTCGCTCAGGCTCAGGTCGGTCTGCAACTGGAACTTGGCGAAGCTGATATTGATGCGGTCGAAGAAGGCGAACAGGTAGCAGACCATGATCAGCGGCATCAGGCGCCAGGCGACTTTGCTGACCAGGGCTTTTTCAGCGTCGTGATCGACGGACGGACGAGCGCCCGCCTCCATTACATTGAGGCTCATAGCTTTTCTCCAGGCGGACTGCCAGTGGGCGTCCGATTGTTTTTGTTGTCTGGTTATGACGCTCACTGGGGAGCGCTTTTTTGTGGGAGCGAGCTTGCTCGCGAAGGCGTCGAGTCAGTCGAAATCAAATGTGAATGACATACCGCC
>NZ_JBSVXS010000254.1:0-1615 GCF_054070155.1 Pseudomonas sp. SDT291_1_S447 | reverse complement strand
TAAAAACAAGATCAAGAGATCGCAGCCTTCGGCAGCTCCTACAGTTTTGATCGGTGATTAGAGGAGGCTGATCGGGTAGCTGACGATCAAGCGGTTCTCATCGAACTCGTTGTTGCTGAAATCCCGGCGCATGGTCGAGTTGCGCCACCGGACGTTCAGATTCTTCAATGCGCCGCTCTGCACGGTGTAGCCCAGTTCCGATTCGCGGCCCCATTCCTTGCCATCGGTGATCGTCCCGGTGTGTACGTTGTCGCCGCTGATGTAGCGGTTCATCAGGGTCAGGCCGGGGATGCCCAATGCCACGAAGTTGTAGTCATGGCGCACTTGCCAGGAGCGTTCCTGCGCATTGTCATAACTGGCGTTGTAGCTGTCGTTGGCCAGCGTCCCGCCGCTGGTGCCGTTGACCCGCATCCAGGCGCTGTCGCCAGTGAGTTTCTGCAGGCCGACGTAGAAGGTGTTGCCGCCGTACTTCGCGGAAAACATACCCGACCAGGTTTTGTTGTCGAGGTCTCCAGCACGGGCGCTGCCATCGTCCTTGCCATAGAAGAAACCGAGGTTGGCGCCGAGGGTCCAGTCGCCCAGTGGCTGGCTGTGGATCAGGTTGACGTATTGCTGGCTGTAGATGTCCTTGAGTTCGGCGTTCCACAGGCCGATCTGTGTGCGTTTTTCGTTGAAAACGTATTCACCTCCCTGAAAGTTGAAGCGATCAGAGGTGAACGCCGCTTTGCCGGTCATCGACATGTCGCTCATGCTGCTGTCATCGCGCGGGCTGTTGGCGCGGAACTGACCGCCGTAAAGGGTCAGGCCGTCGATTTCTTTCGAAGTGATCTGCCCGCCACGGAAGGTTTGCGGCAGCGAGCGGCCGTCGTCCGAACGCAGGATCGGCAACACAGGCATCCACTCGCCGACCTTCACTTCGGTCTGCGAGAGTTTGGCCTTGAAGGCGACGTTGGTGCGGCCGAAGTTATCCGCCGGGCGGCCGTCGTGATCCAGCGGCAGCAACGCCGTGCCGCCGGTGCCTTTACCGCCATCAAGCTTTACCGAATACAGGCCGAGCACGTCCATGCCGAAGCCGACGGTGCCTTGGGTGAAGCCGGATTTGGCGTCGAGGATGAAGCTCTGCGTCCACTCTTCGGCCTTGCCCTGAGCTTTGGTCGGGTTGGTGAAATTGCGGTTGATGTAGAAGTTGCGCAGGTTCAGGTTGACCTTGGCCCCTTCAATGAAACCGGCCTCTTCAGCCGCAGCGGGCATAGCCGCGCCGGCCAGGGCCAGGGCCAGGGCGATCAGACCGGGAAATGCGTAAGGCGCAGGGGAGGTTGTCATAGCTGGGGTCTCTCTTGTTTTTTTAAGGCGAACGGGTGCGCTGCGGCCGTTTTTTACGGTGCAGAAATGCGATGAATTCAGGGGGTGAAGCGACGGCGGTCAGCCGGTCGGAGCAGGGCGCGGGAGCATGGTGTCGAACCTGTTGTTATTGGTTTTGTTGATCGAATGGTGCGGGGGGCGGATGTTCTGATTCAATTGGGAAAAGCGGGTTTTGGGCGATTATCGAACAGCATTGAAGATCAAAAGATCGCAGCCTTCGGCAGCTCCTACAGGGATATGCATTCCAAATGTA
>NZ_JBSVXS010000253.1:0-1624 GCF_054070155.1 Pseudomonas sp. SDT291_1_S447 | reverse complement strand
TTGAAATGCGTACCCCTGTAGGAGTGAGCCTGCTCGCGATGGCGTCAACTCGGTAGTAGCCCGTTGTTACCCGTCACTGTCGAATAGGTCTACCTTGAACACTCCCAAGCATTCTCCAGAGGAGTCCTCCCCATGGCCGCGAAAAAGATCCTGATGCTGGTCGGCGATTACGTCGAAGATTACGAAGTGATGGTGCCGTTCCAGGCCCTGCAAATGGTCGGCCATACCGTCCACGGCGTGTGCCCGGACAAGGCTGCCGGCCAGACCGTGCGCACCGCGATCCACGATTTCGAAGGCGACCAGACTTACAGCGAAAAGCCCGGTCACCTGTTCGCCCTCAACTTTGACTTCGCCAAGGTGAACGAAGCCGATTACGACGCGCTGTTGATCCCCGGCGGGCGTGCCCCGGAATACCTGCGCCTGAACGAAAAAGTCCTCGAGCTGGTGCGCGCCTTCGACAAGGCCGGCAAACCGATTGCCGCGGTCTGCCACGGCGCGCAATTGCTGGCAGCGGCGGGTGTTCTTGAAGGCCGCGAATGCAGCGCCTACCCGGCCTGCGCGCCGGAAGTGCGACTGGCGGGTGGTACGTACATCGACATTCCGGTGACGGACGGCCACGTTCAAGGCAATCTGGCCACGGCACCGGCATGGCCGGCGCATCCGAACTGGCTGGCCGGTTTCCTCGGTTTGCTCGGCACCAAAATCACTCTGTAACGAGGAATCGCCGATGTGCGAACTCTACGTCAAGGCCGACCCGATTCTCTACGAATCACGCTCGCGCTCGCTGCGTATCTGCGGCGTGGTGACGACGTTGCGCCTGGAGAATCAGTTCTGGGACATCCTCAGCGAAATCGCCGAGGTCGACGGTATGACCACCAACCAGTTGATCGCCAAGCTGTATGAAGAGGTGATGGATTATCGCGGCGAAGTGGTGAATTTTGCCTCGTTCCTGCGGGTGAGTTGTACGCGCTATTTGAGTCAGCGGCGGGTGAGTGCGCCGGAGTTGTCGGTGGTGAGGGCGGTGGTGAAATAGCCGGCACCGAGTTGCCTCATTCGCGAGCAGGCTCGCTCCCACTTTCGACCGCGTTCTGCAACTGGAATGCGGTCCCATGTGGGAGCGAGCTTGCTCGCGAAGGGGCCGGTACAGGCGACAGAAGTCTGGGGCTGGTCTTTACTCATTTGCGCGAAATCTCTCAATCGCCAAGGAGCAACGAGCATGTCCGGATGGTACGAAATCAGTAAAAGCAGCAACGGCCAGTTCAGGTTCGTGCTGAAAGCGGCGAATGCCGAAACGATTCTGACCAGCGAGCTGTACACCACTCGCGCAGCGGCCGACGGCGGCATCGCGGCGGTGCAAACCAATAGCCCGCTGGATGAGCGCTACGAGAAGAAGTCGACGAAGGATGGCCATCCGTACTTCAATCTGAAAGCGGCCAATCATCAGGTCATTGGCAGCAGCGAGGCGTATTCATCGGATGCGGCGTGCGATAAAGGCATTGCCAGCGTCAAGGTGAACGGACCGAGCAAGGTGATCAAGGACAAGACTTTGCCCGTCCTCTGAATTCACCACATCCCCTGTAGGAGTGAGCCTGCTCGCGATAGCGGTGGGTCAGTCGACACATGC
>NZ_JBSVXS010000252.1:0-1629 GCF_054070155.1 Pseudomonas sp. SDT291_1_S447 | reverse complement strand
ATAGCGGTGTATCAGTCGAACAAATATTATCTGACGCACCGCTATCGCGAGCAGGCTCACTCCTACAGGGGTTCTCCACGAATTCAAAAGAGCAGGTCAACCGCCATGTCCCTCCCCTCCCAAGTACGCCTGATCGAAGTCGGCCCGCGCGATGGCCTGCAGAACGAAGCCCAACCGATCAGCGTCGCCGACAAGGTGCAACTGGTCGACGCTTTGAGCGCCGCCGGCCTTGGCTATATAGAAGTCGGCAGTTTCGTCTCACCGAAATGGGTGCCGCAGATGGCCGGTTCTGCCGAGGTGTTCACACAAATCCAGCGCAAACCCGGCGTGACCTACGGTGCACTGGCGCCGAACCTGCGCGGCTTCGAAGACGCCATAGCCGCCGGGGTCAAGGAAGTCGCGGTGTTCGCCGCCGCGTCTGAGGCGTTCTCACAGCGCAACATCAACTGCTCGATCAGCGAAAGTCTGGCGCGCTTTGCACCGATCATGGAAGCGGCGAAACAGCACGGCGTTACCGTGCGCGGTTACGTGTCCTGCGTGCTCGGTTGCCCGTATGAAGGCACGGTCGCGCCGGAACAAGTGGCGATGGTCGCGCGCGAGTTGTATGCGATGGGCTGCTACGAAGTTTCGCTCGGAGACACCATTGGCACCGGCACCGCTGGCGCGACTCGCCGTCTGTTCGAAGTGGTTTCAGCGCAAGTGCCACGAGAAAAACTGGCCGGGCATTTCCACGACACTTACGGCCAGGCCATGGCCAATATCTATGCCAGCCTGCTTGAAGGCATTTCGGTGTTCGACAGCTCTATCGCGGGCCTCGGCGGCTGCCCGTACGCCAAAGGCGCGAGCGGTAACGTTGCTACCGAAGATGTGGTGTACCTGCTCAACGGCCTCGGCATCAAGACCGGAATCGACCTGGACGCCTTGATTGCTGCGGGTCAGCAGATCAGCGCGGTGCTCGGTCGCCCGAGCGGTTCGCGCGTGGCCAAGGCTCGCAGCGCACAGTGAGGGGACAAGGTGTTACCGCTGTGTCCGGAATGTGGGTTCAAGCGAGTAACACGGAAACAAATTGTCTAGTTTCGTCGGGGTGAAAAAACGCCTAAATTTTCAAGCAATTGATTTATAAAGGATTTTAAAAGTTGGCACGGCTTCTGCTATCTCTATGGCATAACAAGAATAAAAAGCAGCAAACCAATAAAAATAAGACGTACCGACTCTGACATAACAAAAACAACACGGCAGAGACGCAGCTAACAGATTTTTTTGGAGAAGGTGTGCTTTTCAGGGTGCTCTCAGGAGTGACCCGCAACCGGGCAGAGAACAATAAAACTACCTTCAGGTAGCTCCCGAATCGGTTGGATCGTTTAACGAGAAAGTAGATCAGCGCTCAAAAAAATACGTTTGCTCTTGACCCCGGATGGGGGTCGCCAAAAACAGCGGTAAAGGGCCACGGTTGCCAAAAACAACAACAGACCGACCCTCAATAATAAAAAAGAGCACGCGACGACAAAATTAAAGGGGAGCCTCGGCTCCCCTTTGTGCTTTCTGTGATTCCTCTTTCCAACACCGATCCCCTGTAGGAGTGAGCCTGCTCGCGATAGCGGTGTGTCAGTCAATATTTGCGTCGACTGG
>NZ_JBSVXS010000251.1:0-1633 GCF_054070155.1 Pseudomonas sp. SDT291_1_S447 | reverse complement strand
CAACGTCACCCGCAATTTTCTGGTGGCCTTCGACGGCGCCATGAAACTGACCGGCGTGAAGATCGATGCCAGCACCTGGCAGCATGACTTTACGGTGCGCCTTGCTGGCATCGATGAACGAGAACGCCTGAGTAACCGTGAGGTGTACGGCCGCGCCTGCTTTTTTGGTGACTCACTTACATTCGGTAAGGGCGTAAACGGTTTCCAGTTGGGCGCCGGCACCGCCTACATCGAAGGCATCCGGGTTTTTATGGAAAAGCCTGTCCCGTTAGCTGGCGTTGCCGTGGGAACGGTGACACTGGACGTTTGCCTGGAGCGGCAATTAAGCGATCGGGTCGCGACGTGGAAAGTGATTTTCGGACAGCAAGGCGACTATACCGACGCTGCCGGGGTTCGACATTACTGCGTGCCGATCGCTTATTACGCATCTCCTACAGAGATTTATGACGCCCGTGAGCCTGAGCCGATCGCCAGCGCACTCATTAAACATTTGGCGGCGCGTAAAGGGGATTACGCGGAGTTGCGCGCCCGGGCAACCACCAAAGAAGACATTGGACTGGGCAATCTGCCCAACGCAATCAGCGACGATCCAGCAACCAACAGCAGCAAGATCGTGGCGTCGACCGCCGCCCTGAACAAGCTACAAAAGCAGGTTGGCGATTCGATGACTGGCATGGTGGCAGCGTTTGCAATGACAGCTGCCCCGACGGGATGGCTGAAGTGCAACGGTGCGGCGGTTTCCCGTACCACATTTGCGCAACTTTTCGCTTGGCTTGGGACGCACTACGGCGCCGGCGATGGTTCAACCACTTTCAATTTGCCCGATATGCGCGGCTTGTTCCCTCGCGGCTGGGATGACGGGCGCGGGCTGGATCCTGGCCGAGCGTTCGGCGTCTATCAGGACATGATGATCCACTCTCACGCGCACGGCGCCTCGGCTGCTGCTGGAGGCGACCACGTGCACACGGCCTGGACGGATGCGCAAGGCAACCACGTGCACAGCGCTTGGACAGATGCCCAAGGCAACCACGATCACGGCTGGCGAATCGCGGCCACAGGCCAAGGCATTTCAATCGGTTATCCAACAGGCGGCGGAAGCATCGTTGACCTTGAATTACCCGGAGGCAAAAACGCCGACAACCAGCCTATGCGCACCGACTACCAGGGCAATCACGCACACAACGTCGGCATAGGCGCTGCTGGTCAGCATGCGCACAACGTCGGCGTGGGCTGGGCGGGTAACCACAGCCACGGCGTAACTGTAGCCGCTGCCGGCGGCATCGAAACACGCCCTAGAAACTTGGCCCTTTTCTACTGCATCAAGTATTGAGATCGAGCATGACTGAAAAACTCGTTTATCAGACCGACCACCTCGGCATTTTCATTGGTGCTGTGACCGCTGATGAATCACCTCTGGAACCCGGCGTTTACCTGATTCCCGGCGGATGCGTCGAAGCGGCGCCGCCCGCAATCCCGGAACACAAAGCCGCCTGGTGGAACGGTCGGGCATGGCAGTTGGTGGACTTCTTCGGCGGCGTGGTGGTGTACAGCACCGACACAGGTGAGCCGCGAACACTTGAAGGCTTCGAACCGGTGCCGGCCGGTTTCACCATGAAAAAACCCGGGCCGAACC
>NZ_JBSVXS010000250.1:0-1640 GCF_054070155.1 Pseudomonas sp. SDT291_1_S447 | reverse complement strand
CACCCTGTGGGAGCGAGCTTGCTCGCGAAGGCGCCTTCAAAATCACCTCAGGATTCAACCCTCACGCCGCGCCCAAACCGCTCCCGATACACCGACGGCGGCACCCCCACCACCCCGCGAAACGCAACACGAAAACTCTCCACCGACCGATAACCGCAGCGCTCGGCAATCTGCTCGGTGTTATGCGGCGTGCTCTCCAGCAACTCCCGCGCCCGCGCCAACCGTTCATGCTGCAACCACGCCTTCGGTGACTGCCCACTGGCCTCGGTAAAACGCCGCAGAAACGTGCGCTCACTCATCGCCGCTTCACTGGCCAGATCACGCACCTCCAGCGGTTCATGCAAACGCTCGCGCGCCCACTGCATCACCCGCGACAGATCGTTGCGCGGCGTCGGGCTGACCGGGGTCGGTATGAATTGCGCCTGGCCGCCGGTGCGTTGCGGCGACATTACCAGTCGCCGCGCCACCGAGTTGGCGACTTGCGTGCCGAAGTCCCGCGCGACCAGATGCAGGCAGGCATCGATCCCGGCAGCGCTGCCGGCCGAGGTGATCAACTGGCCGGAATCGACGTAAAGCACATCGGCATCGACGGCAATCGCCGGGAAGCGCTGCGCCAGTTCCGCCGTGTAACGCCAATGGGTTGTGGCGCCGTGGCCGTCGAGCAAACCGGTGGCCGCCAGCACAAATACACCGGAGCAGATCGACAGCAATCGCGCGCCCCGGGCATGGGCCTGACACAGCGCGTCGATCAATGCTGGAGGCACCGCTGCGTTACGGTCGCGCCAGCCGGGAATGATGATGGTGCGCGCCTCGGCCAACAATTCCAGACCGCCATCGGCCAGCACCTGAATGCCGCCCAAGGCGCGCATCGGGCCTTGATCGACCGCCGCGATGGCGTGGGTGTACCACGGGAAATCGAACTCCGGCCGGGTCAGGCCGAAGACCTCCACGGCGATGCCGAACTCGAATGTGCAGAGGCCGTCGTAGGCCAGAATCGCAACCAGACCTGGTGATGTCGGCATTTGGCGGAAAGTTCCCGGTGAGTGTCTTGTGCGCCACTGTAGCTGCAAGCGGACGCTCGATAAAGTCTGTTCACACCCGTTCAGATAAAGGAGCAACACCCATGGTCAGTCTGGTTCGCGACATCCCTGCCGCCCCGTCGGCAATCGCGCTGATGCACTTCAGTAATCGTCTGACTTTCGAAACCGATTGTTCTGACGTGTTCAGCAGTCAGGAGGCTGGCGAGATCGATTTTGTTCTGGTCGATGTCCGTGGGCCGCTGGCCTTTGAGCGCGGGCATGTGCCGGGCGCGATCAATATTCCGAACCGGTTGCTGACGGCTGCAGAACTGGCCAGCTACCCGAAAACCACGCTGTTCGTGGTCTATTGCGCCGGCCCGCACTGCAACGGCGCGAACAAGGCAGCGGTGAAACTGGCAGCGCTGGGTTACCCGGTCAAGGAGATGATCGGCGGCGTGACCGGATGGCTCGATGAAGGCTTTCAACTGAGCGTTGAGCAAGCCGCCAAAACCGCAATCGGCTGCGAATGCTGATCCCCTTGTAGGAGCTGCCGCAGGCTGCGATCTTTTGATCTTCATTGTAAAAAAAACAGATCAAAAAATCGCAGCCTGCGGCAGCTCC
>NZ_JBSVXS010000249.1:0-1696 GCF_054070155.1 Pseudomonas sp. SDT291_1_S447 | reverse complement strand
TAATGTTGGTGTTCGCGCAGCAGATTGCCGGCCGGGTCGTGGAACCATTGCAGGCGGCTGTCGGCGTTGTCGGCCAGCACCAGGTTGCCGTTGCCGTCATAGGCGAAAGTTTCGCTTTGCGACTGCTCGCCCAAGGTGGCGCGACGCTCGGTCAAACGGCCCATCGGGTCGAAGCTCAACGAGATGACGCGTTGGCCATTGATCGATTGCGCGAGGCGACCGGTGAGTGGGTCGTACTGATAGCGTGCGCTGCGCCCATCGAAACCGCGCTCTTCGAGCAGGCGTCCGACCGGGTCGTAGTGGAAGTGCGCGCGTTGTTCGTTTTCGTTTTCCAGGGCCGTTAGCCGTCCGAGCCGGTCCCAGCGATAGCGCAGGGTTTGCTCGGCAGCGTCGATGCGTTCGGCGATCAAACCGGCGGCGCTGTAGCTCCAAGTGGTGCAACGATCGAGACCGTCGACATGTGCCAACAACCGACCTTCGGCGTCACGCTCAAAGCGCTCTTCGGTCTTGTCCGGGTGCTTGATCAGCACCAGTTGGCCGGCCTTGTATTGGTATTCGGTGGCGTTGCCGGCGGCGTCGGTGAAGCAGATCATCTGCCCGAGTTCGTTGTACTCCCAGGCGCTGGTTTTGCCCGAGCAATCGACGTACTCGACCAGTTGCCCGGCGTCGTTGTAGTCCAATGTCTTTTCGTTGCCGTTGGCGTCCTTGATCGCGGTGGGCTGGCCGGATTTGTTGTAGGCGTATTCGGTTTTGTTGCCGAGCGGATCCAGCGCTTCGACCAGGTTGCCTTGGTCGTCATAGGCGCGCTGCCACTGACCGCCCTCGGCATCGCTGATCTTGATCAGCAGATCCTGATCATCGTAGGCGTAATGCATCACGGTGTGATCGGCGCGAATGTGTTCGAGCAGGTTGCTGCGCTCATCGTAGCTGTAGCGATCGGTGCTGCCGTCGGCATTCACACGGCGCACGATGTTCTTCGCCTCGTCGCGGAAGAACCATTCCGAACGCTCGTCCGCGTAACGGATGCGGTAGGTGTAGCCAAGGATGTCGTAGTAGTGCCAGGTCTCGTTGCCGAGGGCATCGGTGACATAGGTCAGGCGAATGTTTTCGTCCCATTCCAGACGCGTGTCGAAACTGCCGTCATCGGCCCATTCGCGCACGGCTTTGGCCTTGGCGCTTGAACCGTCCCATTGCAGGTTCATGCCGCGCCCGGTGCGGTCGGTGTAGCGGGTGATCAGGTGATGCTGGAACTGATACGACCAGACGGCACCGTTCTCGTCCTGCGCCTGAATCAGGTCGCCATAGGCGTCGTACTGATAGGCGCAGAGCTGGCGCAGCGGTTCGCCGTCAACGATCTGCCAGAGGCCGATAAACCGGCCGTGATCGTCGATCATCGTGCCGAGGTGCAAATGGACTTTGGTGAAATCGTTTTCCTGATAGGTGAGCAGGTCGGAGAGCAGCGAGTGTTCGCCGTGACGATGCTCGTAATGCAGCATCACTCCGGCGCCGTTGCGCAGCGAGATATTGCTCAGCACAAAACGCTGGCCACGGCGGACGTAGGTTTCCTTGCGCTCGAAACCACGGCACAGCAGCAGTTGATCTTCGCTGTTGCGGACCAGGGTGATGTCTTCGATGGCGTCGTAGTGGAACAGGCCGACCTTAGGCAACGGATAGCTGTGATCGCGGCCATCGGCGC
>NZ_JBSVXS010000248.1:0-1937 GCF_054070155.1 Pseudomonas sp. SDT291_1_S447 | reverse complement strand
CTTTTGATGTTGTTTTTAAAGACAAGATCAAAAGATCGCAGCCTTCGGCAGCTCCTACATGTGAAGGTGTTTCAGCGTGAGTTAGAGGAACATGCCCCCAGAGGCCTCAACACGCTGGCCATTGATCCACTGCGCACCCGGCGACAACAGCAATGCCAATGCCCCGCCAATATCATCCGGCTGCCCGGCGCGTCCCAGCGCGGTGTTGCTGGCGACCATCGCATTCACCGCCGAGTTATCGCGTACGGCGCCACCACCGAAGTCAGTTTCGATGGCGCCCGGCGCGAGAATGTTCACGCCAATCTGCCGCGCACCCAACTCTTTGGCCTGATAACGGGTCAGCACTTCCATCGCGCCTTTCATCGCCGCATAAGCGCCGTAACCCGGCAGGCTGAAACGGGTCAGGCCGCTGGAAATATTGATGATGCGCCCGCCGTCGTTAATCAGTGGCAGCAACTGCTGAGTCAGAAAGAACGGCCCTTTCAGCTGGATATTCATCAGCAAATCGAACTGCTCCGGCGTGGTTTCGGCGAACAGTGCATGCACACCGATCCCGGCATTGTTGATCAGGAAATCAAAACGCTGACGGTCGAAAGTCTGCTGCAACGCCTGCTCAACGTGTTTAGCGAAATCGGCAAAACTTTCGCTGCGGCCAACATCGAGTTGCAGCATCACGGCTTTGCCGCCAAGTGCTTGCACTTCGGCAACCAGCGCCTGAGCTTCATCAGCACGGCTGTTGTAAGTGCCGATAACGTCGATGCCCTGAGCGGCCAAGTGCAGCGCTGCGTTTTTGCCCAGGCCACGACTGGCGCCGGTGATCAATGCGATTTTGCGGTTCATGGAGGCTTCCTCGATTGCGGTGAGTGGTGATGGGATGAAGTTTATTTATCCGCCCTGAGGTGATAAATAGACTGAATCCGGAATCACTGATCGGCTCAGCCGAACAATCCACAGGTGCCCCATGAACAAACTGGAACTGCTGCGCACCTTCGTGCGGGTCAGCGAACTGTCGAGTTTTACCCTCGCCGGGGAAAGTCTCGGACTGCCGCGATCAACCGTGTCCGAACATGTGCAGGCTCTGGAAGCGTTACTCGGAACGCGCCTGCTGCAACGCACCACACGCAAGGTGCAGGCGACTCAGGATGGCTTGGTGCTGTACGAACGCAGCAAGGATCTGCTCTCGCACATGGACGAAATCGAAGGCTTGTTCCGCCAGGACGAGGCTTCGCTGACCGGGCGCATTCGCGTCGACCTGCCGAACATTCTCGCGCGGCGTCTGATCATGCCGCGCCTGCCGCAGTTCATGGATCGCCACCCGAATCTGGAATTGGAAATCAGCAGCACCGATCGCCGCGTCGACTTGCTCAGCGAAGGGTTCGATTGCGTGGTGCGGATTGGCGCGCAGCCCGATCAATCGGTGGTCGCGCGGCACCTCGGGGACTTCCCCATGGTCAATTGCGCCAGCCCCGCGTACCTCGAGCGCTACGGCGTGCCGGAGTCGCTGGAAGATCTCGCGCAGCATCGACTGGTGCATTACGTCGGCGTATTGGGTTCGCGTTCGGAAGGTTTTGTGTACGAGGAGGGCGGGCAGGTTAAACGCTTGCCGATGGCAGGCAGCATTACGGTCAACAGCACCGACGCTTACGAGTCGGCGTGCCTCGGTGGATTTGGTCTGACGCAGGTGCCGCGTACCGGCATGCAGCCGCATCTGGAAAACGGTGAACTGGTGACCGTGTTGCCGCAGTTCACTGCGCCGGCGATGGGGATTTCATTGTTGTACGCGCGGCAGCGGCATTTGCCGTTGCGGGTGCGGGTGTTCATGGATTGGCTGGGCGATCTGATTCGCTCTGCGCTCTAAACCTGAACACCGGTCAAAACTGTAGGAGTGAGCCTGCTCGCGATAGCGGTGTGTCAGTTTAATCAATGTTGACTGATAC
>NZ_JBSVXS010000247.1:0-1941 GCF_054070155.1 Pseudomonas sp. SDT291_1_S447 | reverse complement strand
CAACGTCACCCGCAATTTTCTGGTGGCCTTCGACGGCGCCATGAAACTGACCGGCATCAAGATCGATGCCAGTACCTGGCAGCATGACTTCACGGTGCGCCTTGCCGGCATCGATGAGCGCGAGCGTCTGAGCAATCGCAACCTCTACGGGCGTGCGTTCTTTTTCAGTAACTCGCTGATGTTCGAAAAGACAGACACCGGCTACCAGATCAATGGTGGCACGGCCTACGTCGAAGGCATCCGCGTGGCAATTGCAAAGTCAGAAGCGGTCCCCGGCGCCATTCCAGTAGGTAAGGTCTGGCTGGACGTTTGTCTTGAGCGCCAGTTGAACGATCGGGTGGCTGTGTGGAAAGTGGTATTCGGTGAACAGGCCGATTACACCGACGCTGCCGGCGTACGCCATTACTGCGTGCCGATCGCTGATTTCATTTCACCCAGCAATATCGTGGATTTGCGGGACGCCGAGCCAGTCGGCGGTGCGTTGATCAAATATCTCGCATCCCGTACCGGCGACTATCCGCTGCTGCGTGCCCGGGCCACGACAAAAGAAGACGTAGATCTGGGCAACCTGCCCAACGCAAAAAGTGATGACCCAACCACCAACAGCAGCGAAATTCTGGCGACGACCGCAGCGCTGAACAAACTGCACAAGCAAGTCGGCGACTCGATGACAGGCATGGTTGCCGGCTTCAGCATGTATTCGGCGCCGGCGGGCTGGCTTGCATGCAACGGCGCCGCTATCTCGCGTACAGCATTCGCTGGCCTGTTCGCACGCATCGGCACGCACTACGGGGCAGGTGACGGAACAACCACGTTTAACGTGCCGGACATGCGCGGTCTGTTCCCCCGTGCGTTTGATGACGGTCGCGGCGTCGATCCCGGCCGGGCTTTCGGATCGTTTCAGGACATGGCTCTGCATTTACACGCTCACACCGCCTCGGCCGCTGCGGTAGGTGATCACTTGCACACCGCTTGGACAGATGCGCAAGGCAACCACGTCCACAGCGCCTGGACTGATGCCCAGGGTAACCATGACCACGGGTTCCGAACTGTCGACAACGGTGCCGGCGTGAACGTTGGTTACCCAGCAGGCGGCAGTGTCTGGACAGAGCTTGAGATCGGCGGCGGGAAGAATGCCGACGGGCGACCCATGCGAACCGATTACCAGGGCAACCACGCACACAACGTCGGCATCGGTGCCGCTGGCCAGCATGCGCACAACGTTGGTGTCAGCGGCGGTGGTGCTCACACCCACGCCGTGACCGTCGCCGCCAACGGCGGTACCGAAACCCGGCCGAAGAACATGGCCCTTTA
This sequence comes from Pseudomonas sp. SDT291_1_S447, assembly GCF_054070155.1. Classification (NCBI taxonomy): domain Bacteria; kingdom Pseudomonadati; phylum Pseudomonadota; class Gammaproteobacteria; order Pseudomonadales; family Pseudomonadaceae; genus Pseudomonas; species Pseudomonas sp. SDT291_1_S447. The sequence continues at coordinate 627 of NZ_JBSVXS010000247.1, read as the reverse complement.
TTACTGCATCAAGTATTGAGATCGAGCATGACTGACAAACTCGTTTATCAGACCGACCATCTCGGCATCTTCATTGGTGCTGTGAAGGCTGACGAATCACCGCTGGAAGAGGGTGTGTATCTGATTCCCGGTGGCTGCGTGGAGGCCGCGCCACCACCAGTTCCGGAACACAAAGCCGCGTGGTGGAACGGCAAAGCCTGGCAGCTTGTGGACTTCTTCGGTGGCGTCGTGGTGTACAGCACCGACACCGGCGAGCCGCGAACATTGGAAGGCTTCGAACCGGTGCCGGCCGGTTTCACCATGAAAAAACCCGGGCCGAACCAAGTATGGAAGAACGGCGAATGGGTTGATGATATCGACGCCGTGCTGGCTGCACTCCGGGACAAGAAACTGCAAGCGATCGCTGCCGACTGCACGGCCTACATCGCCGGCGGGTTCAGTTCCAGCGCATTAGGTGAGCCATACCGCTACGGCAGCGCGATCGATGACCAGGTGAACTTGAATGGCCAGGTGCTGCTGGGCATGGACGATGTTTACCCATGTTATGACGCTCATCAGGTAATGACTTTCCAGCCGCACACCATCGAACAATTGCAGAAAGTCAGCCTTGACCTGGTGCGCTTCCGG
>NZ_JBSVXS010000245.1:0-2062 GCF_054070155.1 Pseudomonas sp. SDT291_1_S447 | reverse complement strand
GCGGTGCAGGCGCAGATCCTGCGTGAACAACCGCACCTGCACGACAACGGGACACACCGCTATCGCGAGCAGGCTCACTCCTACAGGGTTTTGCTTCTGTTCAAGGCAGCCAATTCACTGGCGTCAAAAAAACCTGTCACGAATGATGGCACTTTGTCATAATGCCGCCCCTTTTCAGCTCCCGCCGCGCATTGCCGTGCCGGGACATCCCCGTTTTTCAAAGGAATACTCAGTGAGAATGATCTCCCGGATGCTGGTCTCAGGCGTCGCAATTGCTGTGCTTGGCACGATGGCTGGCACACTCTCAGGTTGCGCGACGGAAAGCTCCCGCGCCTTGCCGGTGGCCAAGGTGGAAAGCGCCACACAAGTCTGGACCGGCGTTCGCGTGCCAATGGCCGTGGGCAAGTTCGACAACCGCTCCAGCTACATGCGCGGGATCTTCTCCGACGGCGTCGACCGTCTCGGCGGTCAGGCCAAGACCATCCTCATCACCCACTTGCAGCAGACCAACCGCTTCAGCGTGTTGGACCGTGACAACATGGGCGAGATCCAGCAGGAAGCGGCGATCAAGGGCCAGGCCCAACGCCTGAAAGGCGCTGATTACGTGGTCACCGGCGACGTCACCGAGTTCGGCCGCAAAGAGACCGGCGATCACCAGTTGTTCGGCATTCTCGGCCGTGGCAAAACCCAGGTCGCCTACGCCAAGGTCAACCTGAACATCGTCAATATCAGCACCTCCGAAGTGGTCTATTCGACCCAGGGCGCCGGTGAATACGCTCTGTCCAACCGCGAAATCATCGGTTTCGGCGGCACCGCTGCCTACGACTCCACCCTCAACGGCAAAGTACTGGATCTGGCCATGCGCGAGGCGATCAATCGTCTGGTCGATGGCATGAACGCCGGTGCCTGGAAACCGGGCAACTGATCGACGCCCATTGCAAGGAGCAACACCCATGAATCTGACTTTGTCGCGCTCGCTGATGGCGCTGACGCTGGCCGCCAGCGCCTTGCTGACCGGTTGTGCCCCCGGCCCGCAAACCCTGTACCAATGGGAAGGCTACGAACCCCAGGTCTACGAATACTTCAAAGGCGAAGAGCCGAAGGAAGCCCAGGCCGAAGCGCTGGAACGTGACCTGCAGAAAATCCGCTCCACCGGCAAGTCCGTGCCGCCGGGCTACCACGCGCACCTTGGCCTGCTCTATCTGAGCATGGGCAAGGACGACCAGATGGTGCAGCAGTTCAAAACCGAGAAAACCCTGTTCCCCGAGTCCGGCACGTACATGGATTTTCTGCTCAAGAACGCCAAGACCGGAGACGCGAAATGATCGCGCGTACCTCGAAACTGCTGGCCGCCGGTTTGGCCCTGACCGTGCTGGGTGGCTGCGTCGCCCCGAAAACCGTGGACTACTCGGCCTACAAACAAGCGCGGCCGAAGACCATCCTGGTGCTGCCACCGCTGAACACTTCGCCGGATGTGAAGGCGTCGTACAGTCTGTTGTCGCAGGTGACGTTCCCGTTGGCCGAAGCCGGTTATTACGTGCTGCCGATTACGTTGGTGGACGAGACTTTCCGCCAGAACGGCCTGACCACCCCCGACGACATCCATCAGGCACCGGCAAACAAACTGAGGGACATCTTCGGTGCGGACGCCGCGCTGTACATCACCGTGACCGAATACGGTACGCGTTACATGGTGATCAGCAGCGAAACTGCGGTCACTGCGACGGCGAAACTGGTTGACCTGAAAAGCGGCACTACGCTGTGGACCGGTTCGGCGCGGGCGTCGAGCGAAGAGGGCGGCAACAACGGCGGTGGCGGTCTGATCGGCATGCTGATCACAGCCGCTGTGAAGCAGGTCATCAACAGCGCCACCGATGCCGGCTACCCGATTGCCGGCGTGGCGAGCAATCGTCTGCTCTCGGCCGGACATCGGGCAGGCCTGCTGTACGGCCCACGCTCGCCGAAGTACGGCACAGACTGAATTATCAGCTGCGGCAGAAAACCACTGTAGGAGTGAGCCTGCTCGCGATAGCGGTGTGTCAGACAACACATCGACACCTGA
>NZ_JBSVXS010000244.1:0-2064 GCF_054070155.1 Pseudomonas sp. SDT291_1_S447 | reverse complement strand
TACATTGGAATGCGTTTCCCTGTAGGAGCTGCCGAAGGCTGCGATCTTTTGATCTTGCTTCTAGTTCTTGTGCAACTTGCGCATCAACTCCGCCTCAGCCTGGGTCAACCCACAGGACTGAGTCAGTTCATCGACGCTTGCGCCCATGCCCACCAGTTTCGCCGCTTGGGCGAATGACAGGCTCGACGGGTCGCGTTGTTCAAGCGCGACAATCTTGTCCGGCAACGGACTCACCACCGCGCGCAACTCATGCAGGGCTTCGCCCATGCGCACGTTGCCGTTCTGGTAATCGTCGACACGCTTGGCCAGGTCCTTGATGCGCTGATCACGCAGCGCATCGCCCTGAGCCTGTTGCGCAGCGATGACCCGCTGCGCCTTGATGTACGACACAAACATTGCCAGCGTGCCTGCCCAGAAGAGGAACAGGACAATGACCGCAACTTCGAGAATCAATCAGATATTCTCCAGGTCCGACCATTCTTCTTCGCTCATCATCTTGTCCAGCTCGACCAGGATCAGCAACTCGTTGTTCTTGTTGCACACGCCCTGGATGAACTTGGCCGATTCTTCGTTGCCGACGTTCGGCGCCGTCTCGATTTCCGACTGACGCAGGTAAACCACTTCGGCCACGCTGTCGACCATGATGCCGACGACTTGCTTGTCGGCTTCGATGATGACGATACGGGTGTTGTCGCTGATCTCGCCGCTGTTCAGGCCGAAGCGCTGACGGGTGTCGATCACGGTGACCACGTTACCGCGCAGGTTGATGATACCCAGCACGTAGCTCGGCGCGCCCGGCACCGGAGCGATCTCGGTGTAGCGCAGCACTTCCTGCACGCGCATCACGTTGATGCCGTAGGTTTCGTTATCCAGTTTGAAGGTCACCCATTGCAGGATCGGATCTTCAGAACCCTTTGCATTCGTCGCCTGACTACTCATACCCTGACCCCTCGAAAAAACCGCTCTGAGCGGTGTGTGTTCTGTGTGGCGGCATTCAACAATGCCGTCGCCTGATTGTTATGTCGGCTGCTATGTCGGTTTATGTAGCGGCTTGTGGCCGCCGAGGTGCTTTGCCCCACCGCTGGCGATCAATTCGGCCAGTGCGGAAACGTCAAGCAATGCACACATGTGCTCAATCACAGTGCCGGCGAGCCATGGCCGCTGACCCCGGTGACTTCTCCATTTGATTTCATTCGGATCCAGACGCAACGAGCGACTGACCTGATGCACCGCCAGGCCCCACTCGTAACCTTGTACCGAAATCACGTACTGCAAGCCCTGACGGAAGTCATCGCGATAGCGATCCGGCATGACCCAGCGTGCGGTGTCCAAGACTTTCAGGTTGCCGGCCTGGCTCGGCAGGATCCCGAGGAACCATTCCGGCTGACCGAACAACGGCGTCAGCTCATGGCCGGCCAGCGAATAGATCGAGCCGAGGCACACCAGTGGCACCGCCAGCGTCAGGCCGGCGACGTCGAACAGCAGGCATTCGAACGCTTCCGAAGCCCAGGCCGGGCGACCATCGGTTTCCACCGGTGGTGGCGTGTTGTTCGGCGGCAGATGCACTTCCACCAGCGGCGGAACCAGCGTCTGCTCTACGGGCGCGGGTGCAACCGGGGCTGGAACCGGAGCCGGTTCGACCACGGCCGGTTCCGGCGCGGTTTTCAGCAATTGGGTTTGCAGCAGCGGCGCGAGCGTCGAAACGGACGCGCGAACCGGCTCGGCTTCTTCGATCAATGCCACCGGTGCCTTGGCCACCGCTGCGGCGGCAGGCGCGACAACCGGCGCAGCAGGCCTGCTCGCTTTCTGCGCGTCACGCGCCTGCTCTTCCAGTACCGCTGCCTGAAACTCGTCCAGCGCCTCGCTGCTTTCCGCAACTTCAGGCTGCGCCTCAATGACCGGCGGCAGCTCCTCAGGAATTTCCTGCAGCAAATTATCCAGATAAGACTGCAGCGCCAATTGCGGCTTAGACGTCAACTTCAAAGGCCGATTCATACACAACCCCACGTAGGAGCTGCCGCAGGCTGCGATCTTTTGATCTTTTCAGGAGCGCCACAAAGCAAG
>NZ_JBSVXS010000243.1:0-2169 GCF_054070155.1 Pseudomonas sp. SDT291_1_S447 | reverse complement strand
CGGCGCAGATCCAATGTGGGAGCGAGCTTGCTCGCGAAGGGGCCAGTGAAGGCAATGAAAGATTTCAGGCCTTGGTGGCAACCAGGGTAAAGCACATCGGCATCTGCGCATCCCGATTCAAATACTGGTCATACACCTCTTCCCGATTCGAATGCGCATACTCCTTGAAGTGCGTAATGTTCAGCCCTGCCCCGATGGCACCACTGAAAATCGCCCCGAGCGTATGCACAAACCAATACGACTTCGCTGCCTGCTGTTCAACCTTGCCGACGTAGACAATCGGCTCCTCTTGCACAAACGGCTCTGCGCGGAAGTAGGAACTGGCGAGGCGATACGGATCCTCTGCGTCGGGATCGACCATCTCCAGAAATGGATGGGTTTCGTAGATCACCAGTTTACCGCCCGGTTTCAGGGTCGAGGCGACATGGCGGAAGAACTCGCCGATGTCCGGCATCCAGTTGAGAACGCCGATGGTGATCAGCGCCACATCGAAGCGATTGTGCAAAGACGCTGGCAAATGATGGATATCGCTTTCGATGAACTCGGCGTTGTGCGGTGAACGCTTGTTCAGCTCACGCGCCTGTTCGAGAAACGCCGCCGATTGATCGACACCGACCACGCTTCTGGCACCGAGGGCAAACAGGGAGAGACTCTCGCGGCCATTGTTGCAGCCCAGTTGAATCACATCCTTGCCATCGACCTCCAGCAACCCGCTCAAGGTCTCATCAAGGCAAGAGAAATCCGCCTGCTCAACCTCGCTGAGCAAGGCTTGCCAGTCAGGCGAATCCTGGTGATGGCGGGCGGAATCGTTCCACGCCTGTCGATTGCTGTCGATGGCGGTTTTATTGTTGGGCACTTCCATGGCGCACTCCGGACGATGCTCGTGATTGAGCGGATCCGAGTCTAGATCAGCTCTTCAATTGCGGTTGTTGCAAACTTGTAAGCCAATCCCTGCGGCAACTCCTACAAATGAGGAATCTCTCGCCTACAAATACCGACGACTTTTCAAGGTTTGATAGAAGACTTGGCTGACTGCTCATCTGTATCTACTTGGATACAGTCGAGCAATGAATTATCTTATTCGACAAACAGCGGTCTTCCAGGTCTGGCACCAATCGGTTCGAGACCTGCGGGCCAAGGTGGCCATCGCCCGCCGCATTGATCGGGCCTCAACGGGAAATCTCGGCGATGTTAAATCGGTGGGTGATGGCGTATCTGAAATGCGCGTAGATGTGGGTGCAGGCTATCGGGTGTATTTCACGATGCGTAACGGTGCAGTCATCGTTCTATTGGCTGGAGGCGACAAGTCTTCACAAAGCGCAGACATCCGACGCGCACAAAAAATGGCTAAGGAGGTTTAACCATGAGCCAGACGTTAACGAATTTCGACGTGGCAGCATTGCTGGACAGTGACGAAGCCATCAGCGAATACCTGTCCCAGGTTCTTGCAGACGGGGATAACGAAGAGTTTCTTCGCGCAATCGGCTATGTGCTCAAGGCGCGCGGGATGACGCAGGTAGCCAAAACTTCTGGCATGGGTCGCGAAAGTCTGTACAAGGCGTTCGCGCCCGGCGCAAAGCCGCGCTTCGAAACGGTTTTGAAAGTTATGCATGCCCTCGGCATCGATCTTTATGCACAGCCGGGGCATGCGATCAATCAACCGGTTGTTTGAATGTCGGGCAGCTATAGTTAATAGCCTTGGGGAAAACCGCACTCGCAGGTGCCGCCATGCACAGGTTCGAACGGCTGTTGTTGACGGGTTTTCTGCTTGCTGCCACTCAGGCGCAAGCGCTGGACAGCAATTTCAATTATTACGGGCCCAACCAGCCCTTCGCTCACCCTGCTCCGTATTCACTGAGTTCCACACCGCCCAAGCCTTACGACGATACGGCGCCGCAGGATTTTGTGGTGCTTCCGGGTGACCATGAATTCTACGATTCGCAGTTGCCGACCGTGGCGGATGCGACGGTACGGGTGTTTATCCGCACCTACGATGCCGAGCGCGGGATTTATGTGAATGACGAGGTGCTGGATCCGGGTTGTGTGCTGGAGTGTTTGAGTCGGCAGCAGCATTGATCCGGGTTGCTCACAACATCTGCGGCACCACCGATCCCGTGTAGGAGTGAGCCTGCTCGCGATAGCGGTGTGTCAGTAATAAAAAGGTCGACT
>NZ_JBSVXS010000242.1:0-2383 GCF_054070155.1 Pseudomonas sp. SDT291_1_S447 | reverse complement strand
CGAACGTCGCCGGCGCCGTGGTAATCAATTGGTACACGTTGCCGTTGATGGCGGCAGACTGCACCACAATGCCTTTTTCCAGCTCCATGACGCCGTCCGGTAAGGCGCGGGTGAACAGCAATTTACCGCGGGCTTTGGTGGCGCCTTTACGCTCGACGTTGACCGCCCAGGCGAGCATGTCCAGCCAGGCGTCCACCGCCGTTTTCACAAAGAAATTCGGCAGCACCGTCAGGCACAGAAAATCCAATAGCCACAACACCGGTTTGGTCACCAGCGCGGTCATCACCCGCCAGAACGGCGAATAACTGCTGGTGTTGGCCACCTTCGCGCCTTGGGCTTCGACTTCCTTTTCCCACGCGGCCTTCAAACCGGCCTCGGTGGTCGGTATGCCGGCGTCGGCGATCACCTTTTTAAAATCGACCTGGCTCACAGACGTACCTCAATCGAACCAAATTTCAGGGTTTTCGCAGTGACCAGGTACACGCCTGGTTCCTGCTGGGTGATGCGTGCCGTGCCCGGCACCAGGCGCTGGTCGTCCTCCACCAACAGTTCAAGTTGCTGAATGCAGTCGCGCTGCCGCAGCCGATCGCGCTCGGCCACCAGCGTCACCAGCAACCCGCTGTCGCGGATCATGTGAGCGATGTCCTGGGCGATGCAGGCGCGGTCATCGACCAACAGCGGCTGGTGGGATGGATCCAGTGCCAGGTCGTTGTTCACGATCAACAGGTCTACGTACTCGCTCATCCGCCGACCGCCATAGCCACCATGTTTTCCACCTCCAGCGGGCTCATTGGTTTGCTGGTGTGAATGTTCACGTTCTCCACATGTGTGCCCTTGTTCTGGCTGCTGTTGTTGTTCTGGATGCTGGTCAGCAAGCCGCCGGGCGGCACCGCCGAAGGGCGTACCGGGGAAAGGCTGGGGATTGCCGCGTTGATGGTTTGCTGGGCTTTCTGTGCGGCGTTGGCGGTGTCGGCGGCATTGGTCGCGGCATCGACGCCGGGCACTTCAGGCATACCGCCAAAACGCGCTTCGATATTCACGCCCGGGATGCTGTTCAGCAGCTCGATCACGCCGTTTACGGCCTTGGTGAAAATGCCGACGATGCTGTCCCATGCGGCCTTGGCCATGCCTGACCAACCGCCCATGGAGTTAAACCAATCGGACAGCTTCTGGAGCTTGTCGGCGACGAACTGGAACGCGGCCGTGTTCATCAGGGCGGACGTCCATTCGTCCCAGTAGTAGACCGCCGCGATAATGACGGCCACCAGAGCGAGAACACCCACCACAATCCACACCATCGGGTTGGCCAACAGCGCCGCGTTGACCAGCCAGATCGCGCCCTGCCACAGCAGCATGGCGCCGCGCACCAGGGAAAGGCCGGCGCTGAGCGTGTAGATCACGGCCATGTAAGCCAGGATCGCCAGTTTCTGCAGGACGAAGCCGGCAACGGTGCGCAGGTTCAGCAACTGCACGACCTTCCACACCGATAACAGGCCCAGCCAAGTCATCCGTGCAACGCCGACCACGACGGTCAACAACGACATGGCGCCGACGATCGCCATGATGGTCAGTGCGGTGATGCCGATCACCCGGGTGATGTTGGGAAACAGCTGCGACCAGCGCACCAGGGTTTTACCGATGTCGACCATCTTGCTCATGAACGGCGTCAGTACCGGTATCAGCACCTGGCCAAATACCACACGCATGACCTCGACCAGGGACGCCCACTGTTGCCACGGATCGACCATGGCCCGGGCCATCTGCTCGGCATTTTCCAGACCGCGCACCTTGCCCAGCTGCTCGATGCCGTTGCGCAGTCGATCGGTATCCTTGGCCAGCGCGCCGATCACCTGGGCGCCTTCGCCACCGAAGGCCTCCATCAACTTGGCCCCGGCTGACGCGCTGGTCAGATCACCGAACTTGCCCTGCAGCTTGTCCAGGATCGCCATCATCGGCAGGACTTTGCCCTGCTGATCGGTGAACTGCATGCCGAGCTTTTCAGACGCCGCGCCGATGTTCTCGAAGAACGCTTTGTAGCGTCCGCCGGCGTCGCCGCCCTCCATGGTGCTGCTCAGCGTGCCAATCACCGCCATCTGTTCGGCAAGGTCGACGCCGGATGTGGTGGCGATCGCGCCGGCCTCCTTAAACGCGTCTTTCATCGCGGCGCCACTGGTGCGGAACAACTGCACGGCCAGCGCCGTTTGGCCACCGAGTTTTTCCACCCACGCGCCCTTCCCCATCGCATCCGCTTGGGACTTCTGCAGGTTGTAGAGCGTGCCAACGTATTCACCCATGGTTTCGGCGTCGGACTTGGTGGCTTTCGCCAGCAAGTTGCTGGTGTTGGTGAACGTGGCGAGCTGGTTACCGGCAAGCCCCTTGATGG
>NZ_JBSVXS010000241.1:0-2532 GCF_054070155.1 Pseudomonas sp. SDT291_1_S447 | reverse complement strand
AGACAAATCCATATTGACTGATACACCGCTATCGCGAGCAGGCTCACTCCTACAGGGGTTATGCGGTGGCTGGGGATTTGCGGATGCCCAGTCGGCTGATCCATACGGCGGCGAGGATGACGCTGCCGCCGAGAAACAACCGCCCCAATTCCTCATGCTGATTCCAGATCAGCAAATTCAGCAGCAACCCCACCGGCACATGCAGGTTGTTCATCACCGCCAGCGTGCCGCCGTTGACCATGCACGCGCCCTTGTTCCACCAGTACATGCCCAGCGCGGTCGAGACCAGACCGAGAAACAGCAACACGGCCCATTGCAGCGGCGCTTCCGGGAGGAAGTTGGCTTTGCCGAACATCAGGAATGCAGGCAGCACCACCGCCAGCGCGCCGAGGTAGAAGAAGCCGAAACGCCGGTAATGCGACAGGTCGCTCGGGTGTTTCGCCACCAGATGCTTGTACATCACCTGCCCTGCGGCATAGGTGAAGTTGGCCAGTTGCAGCAGCAGGAAGCCCATGAAGAAGTCCGGATTGATGCTGTCAAAGCGAATCACCGCCGCTCCGCCCACCGCCACCAGCGCCGCAATCAGCGCCCACGGATTGAAGCGCCGGTTCAGGGCGTCTTCGATCAACGTCACGTGCAGCGGCGTGAGGATAGTGAACAGCAATACTTCCGGCACCGTCAGCACGCGGAAGCTCAAATAAAGACAGACGTAAGTCACGCCAAACTGCAAGGCGCCGATCACCAGCATGCCGCGCATGAACGAAGGTTCCACCGACCGCCAGCGGGTCAACGGAATGAACACCAGACCAGCCAGCACCACACGTACCAGCACCGCAAAGTAACTGTCGACATGACCGGCCAGGTATTCGCCGATCAGGCTGAAGGAAAACGCCTGAATCAGCGTGACAAAAAGTAGATAGCCCATGCTCGCCTCGAAATCGAATGGCGGCGACGATAGCGGGTTTTGCGGCTGATCGCGAACCCTGCGCAAAGACAGCATGCGTGGGAACGCCCTTGGCCGTCCCCGGAATCAGGGGAGTCAGCCCTTGACGCAGTTTTCCATGCCGTGACCGCCGCCTTCGTATTCAGGGCCGTAATAGTATTTGCTGAAAGCGAGTTTGCCGTCAGAGCCCGCGGCCATCCGCGCGATACCGACACCGTAATCTTTCAGGGTCGCGTCTGTGTGAGCAAAGTAAATCGCCAATGAGTCTGCATTGGCAGCGGCAAAACCGTCGTACACGGATTTGTCCGCCAGGGTCAGCCTGAAGGTGTAAGCGCCGTAATGCCCAGTGCTTTGCCTGGCATTGAGCTGCATGTCGACCGTGCCTTTGAACTCGCCAATGTGGCTGTCCATGCCTTTGCATTCATAAACCCCGCTGTAATCGGTGCCGGTGAACGGGGGCGGGCTCGCCCAAGCGGGTGCCGAAATGAATGCGATAGCGGCAATGACTTTTTTGAGCATCGTGATCTCCCTTGATCGCTGACTGTTCAGACAAGGCCAAAGCCTAGGGATGCCCCTTCCGACAGACAACCTGAGAATCACGTAGGAAAATTCTGTTTTTGTGTTTTTGATGAAACGGCAGGCAAAAAAAAGCCCGATCTCGCTAATGCGTTCAATCGGGCTACAGCACTCAGGAGCAACAAGTGCAAAGGGAGGTTCGATGCGCGTAGAGCCTTGAAGGGGTTGCGCCAGGTCACTAGACCATCCAGCGATTATCTGGCGATTAACATATCAAGCGACCTGGGACAGCTTGGCGTTGGCCTGATTCAGGCCTTTCTCCTGGAAGTCGCCACCGAGGTTCATGCCCTCGGCGTGAATGAACGTCACGTCGTTGATGCCGATGAAACCCATGACCTGACGCAGGTACGGTTCCTGATGATCCGCCGGGCCGCCGGCGTAGATGCCGCCGCGAGCGGTCAGTACGTAGGCACGTTTGCCGCTGAGCAGGCCTTGCGGGCCGGTTTCGGTGTACTTGAAGGTCACACCGGCACGCAGCACGTGGTCGAGCCAGGCCTTGAGGGTGCTCGGGATCGCAAAGTTGTACATCGGCGCGGCCATCACCAGCACGTCGGCGGCGAGCAACTCATCGGTCAATTCGTTGGAACGGTCCAGCGACGATTGCTCGTTGGCGTTGCGCTGCTCGGCGGGCTTCATCCAGCCACCCAGCAGGTTGCTGTCCAGGTGTGGTACCGGGTTCGCGGCGAGGTCACGTACGGTGATCTGATCGTTGGGATGCGCAGCTTTCCACTGACTGATGAAGGTCTGGGTCAGTTGACGGGATACCGAGTCTTGCTGGCGGGCGCTGCTTTCGATGATCAGAACGCGGGACATGGTGTGTAGCCTCCATCCGAGAATGTTGTAGGTCGATGGAGTGAAGGTTAAACAGAGTCGAATCGATGGAAAAGCGCAAATAATTGCTGCAAAGTATCGAATAATTCGTTTAGATGCTGAACCATGCTCCTGTAGGAGTGAGCCTGCTCGCGATAGCGGTGTGTCAGCTACATCTGTGTTAACTGAAACTCCGCTATCGC
>NZ_JBSVXS010000240.1:0-2549 GCF_054070155.1 Pseudomonas sp. SDT291_1_S447 | reverse complement strand
CACATGACCCTGTAGGAGCTGCCGAAGGCTGCGATCTTTTGCTTTTATGCAGTTTTCCAGGTGATTTCTTCTTCACCGTCTTCGCTGATGCGCATCCAGCGATCCGCCGTTTCCTCGCCTTCTTCCTCCACCCACGTCCCCGGTGCACAACGCACTTCGACGTTCAGCGCAGCGAATGCGGCGCGGGCGCAGGCGATGTCGTCGTCCCATGGGGTCTGGTCGCTTTCCAGGTACAGGCTGTTCCATTTGCCCACGGCTTTCGGCAGCCAGGTCACCGGCACGTTGCCGGCCTTGCACTTGTAAGTCTGGCCTTTCTGTACCCAGTCACTGCACGGGCCCAACGCGGCGCCCAGCCAAGCCGAAATGGCCTTGTGGTCGACGTCGGCGTCTTTCAGGTAAATCTCGATGTCCGGTTGGCGCATGGATGTCCTCACTGCGGGTCTGAAAAATCCATTCGCGGATTTAGCCGGCCCCGGGCACTCGCCCGAGACCAAAAGTTATTGAAGAACGAAATAATCGTAGCGCATCGATACGGTGGTCTCGAACGGCTCGGCCTGCTCGATCACCGCCGCACGACGCTCGGCACTGGCGCGCCAGCCGTGGGGTGTCATCGCCAACAGGTTGGCGCGATCCTCGGGCTTGTCCAGCGTCAGCTTGAATTCCAGGGTTTCACTGTGCGCCAACGCCATGCCTTGCGGCACCAGGGCCAGATGCTTATCGTCGGTGTATTCGCGCACTTCGTCGTACAGGCGTTCGCGCAGTTCCATCAGATGGCCGCTGGTCGGGCCGACTTTCATCAGACCACCGCCGACGCTGAGCAGACGCTTGGCTTCCTCCCAGTCCAGTGGACTGAAAACGCTGGCGAGAAACTGGCAACTGCCCGACGCCAACGGCACACGGGCCATGCTGGCGATCAACCAGCTAATCGCCGGGTTACGCTTGCAGGCGCGTTTGACTGCTTCGCGGGAAATATCCAGCGCGTAGCCATCGGCGTTCGGCAAGGCCTCGGCAATTTGCGCGGTGTAATAACCCTCGCCACAGCCGATGTCGACCCAGCGATCCGGCGCGTAACTCGCCGCCAGCTCGGCCAGACGCTTGGCCACCGGCGCGTAATGGCCAGCGTTCAAGAAGTCGCGACGCGCTTCGACCATGGCTTGGTTGTCGCCAGGATCGCGGCTGTTCTTGTGCTGCACCGGCAACAGGTTCAGGTAACCCTGTCGCGCGCGGTCGAAGCGGTGGCCGGCGGGGCAGACCACGCCGTTGTCCACCGCATTCAGTGGTTCACTGCAGATGGGGCAAGCGAGCATCAGGCGAGCAACTTGATCAGGGTCTGGTAGTAGATCTCGGTCAGTACGTCGAGATCCGCCGCCAGCACGCGTTCGTTGACCTGGTGAATGGTCGCGTTGACCGGGCCCAGTTCAACAACCTGCGTGCCCATGGTCGCGATGAAACGGCCATCGGAAGTACCACCGCTGGTCGACGCTTTGGTCTCACGGCCGGTGATGTCCTTGATGCTTGCCGACACCGCGTCGAGCAGTGCGCCCGGTTCGGTGAGGAACGGCAGGCCGGACAGCGCCCAGTCGATGTGCCAGTCCAGATCGTGCTTGTCGAGGATATCGGCAACGCGCTTCTGCAGGCCTTCAACGGTCGATTCGGTGGAGAAACGGAAGTTGAACACCGCCACCAGATCACCTGGAATCACGTTGGTCGCGCCGGTGCCGGAGTTGACGTTGGAGATCTGGAAACTGGTTGGCGGGAAGAAATCGTTGCCGTGATCCCAGTGCTCGGCGGCCAGTTCGGCCAGCGCCGGAGCGGCGAGGTGGATCGGATTCTTCGCAAGGTGCGGATAGGCGATGTGACCCTGAATACCTTTGACGGTGAGCTTGGCGCCCAGCGAGCCGCGACGGCCGTTTTTCACCACGTCGCCAACCAGGGTGGTGCTCGACGGTTCGCCGACGATGCACCAGTCCAGGCGCTCGTTACGCGCGGCCAAGCGTTCGACCACTGCTTTAGTGCCGTGGTGCGCCGGGCCTTCTTCATCGCTGGTGATCAGAAACGCGACCTTGCCCTTGTGGTTCGGGTAATCGGCGACGAAGCGCTCGGCGGCGACAGTCATCGACGCCAGGCTGCCTTTCATGTCCGCCGCGCCACGGCCGCAGAGCATGCCGTGTTCGTCGATCAGCGCGTTGAACGGGTCGATCTGCCACGCGGTGACCGGGCCGGTCGGCACCACGTCGGTGTGGCCAGCGAAGCACAGCACCGGGCCATCGTTGTTGCCGTGGGTGGCCCAGAAGTTATCCACATCTTCGATACGCATCGGCTCGAGAGTGAAACCGGCATCGCCCAGGCGCTGCATCATCTGCTTCTGGCAATCGGCGTCGACCGGCGTCACGGACGGACGGCGGATCAGGTCGATGGCGAGTTGGAGGGTCGGCGAAAGGTCGGCGTGGGCCGTCATGGAAAACTCCGAAGATCATGAATGTGGGCGCGGACTAACTGTAGGAGTGAGCCTGCTCGCGATAGCGGTGTGTCAGTCAACGTAACTATTG
>NZ_JBSVXS010000239.1:0-2760 GCF_054070155.1 Pseudomonas sp. SDT291_1_S447 | reverse complement strand
AGTCAACATTTATGTATTTGACACACCGCTATCGCGAGCAGGCTCACTCCTACAGGGGGTTATTTGTTTGCAATGGGGATCAGGACAGGAACCCACCGTCGACATTCAGCGCAACCCCGGTGGTGTAGCTCGACGCATCACTCGCCAGGTACAACACCGCACCGGCCATTTCACTCGGATCGGCCACACGCTTGAGCGGAATCTGCGTCAGCGCTTGCTTGAGGATCGCATCGTTCTTCACCAGTGCCGAGGCGAATTTGGTGTCGGTCAGGCCCGGCAGCAGGGCGTTGCAGCGGATGCCGAACTGCGCGCATTCCTTGGCGAAGACTTTGGTCATGTTGATCACCGCCGCTTTGGTCACCGAGTAGATGCCTTGGAAGATCCCCGGCGAAATGCCGTTGATCGACGCGACGTTGATGATGCTGCCGCCACCGTTTTCACGCATCAGCTTGCCGGCCTCAACCGACATGAAGAAGTAACCGCGAATGTTCACGTCGACGGTCTTCTGGAACGCGCCGAGATCGGTGTCCAGCACGTTGCAGAACTGCGGGTTGGTCGCGGCGTTGTTGACCAGAATGTCGAGGCGGCCGAACTGTTCCTTGATCCCGGCGAAGACTTGGCTGATCTGCTCCATCTCACCGATGTGGCAGGCCACCGCAGTGGCTTTGCCGCCAGCAGCGATGATCGCGTCGGCGACGTGCTGGCAGCCGTCGAGTTTGCGGCTAGAGACGATCACGTGGGCGCCTTGCTGGGCCAACAGTTTAGCGATGGCTTCGCCGATGCCACGGCTGGCGCCGGAGACGAAAGCGATCTTGCCGTCGAGGTCGAACAACTGAGTCTTGGACATAGGGGTTCCTGGGTGTGGGCCGTCAGAGGCTCGATTTCGCAATGACCTGCAAGCTCATCTGCTCCAGCAGTTTGTTCATGTGAATGAACTGCGCGAAGCGTTTGTCCTGGGTCTGGCCGTGGTAGAAGCGGTAGTAAATCTGCTGCACGATGCCGGCTAGACGGAACAGGCCGTAGGTGTAGTAGAAGTCGAAATTGTCGATCTGGATGCCCGAGCGTTCGGCGTAGTAATCAACGAACTCACGGCGGGTGAGCATGCCCGGCGCGTGGCTCGGCTGGCGGCGCATCAGTTGCACCGGCGCCGGATCGTCCGCCTGAATCCAATAGGCGAGGGTGTTACCCAGGTCCATCAACGGGTCGCCGAGGGTGGTCAGTTCCCAGTCGAGCACGCCGATGATCTGCATCGGGTTGTGCGGGTCGAGGATGACGTTGTCGAAGCGGTAGTCGTTGTGGACGATGCTCGAGGTCGGGTGGTCGGCCGGCATCTTGTCGTTGAGCCAGGCTTTGACCTTTTCCCAGTGTGGCGCGTCGGGGGTCAGGGCTTTTTCGTAGCGTTCGCTCCAGCCTTTGATCTGGCGGGCGACGTAGCCTTGCGGTTTGCCCAGATCGCCGAGACCGCAGGCGGTGTAGTCGACCCGGTGCAGTTCGACGAAACGGTCGATGAAGCTTTTGCACAAGGCTTCGGTTTTTGCCGAATCGAGGCCCAGTTCCGGCGGCAATTCCGAGCGCAGGATGATGCCGTTGACCCGTTCCATCACGTAGAACTCGGCGCCGATCACCGATTCGTCGGTGCAGTGCACGTAGGCCTTCGGGCAATACGGGAAACCGTCACGCAATTGATTGAGGATGCGGAATTCGCGGCCCATGTCGTGGGCGGATTTGGCCTTGTGGCCGAACGGCGGACGGCGCAGGACGAACTCCTGTTCCGGGTATTCCAGCAGGTAGGTCAGGTTCGACGCGCCGCCGGGAAACTGGCTGATCGCAGGTGTGCCACTCAGGCCCGGAATGTGCGCCTTGAGGTACGGATCGATCAGGCTGGCATCAAGTTCTTCGCCGGAGCGGATACGGGTGGACTGGTCAGTAAGCGCCATGCTTATCCCTTCTGCTTATTTTGGAGGCCAGACATCATTGGCTAATCTAATGGTGCGCTCAGGTCGCCACAAGCGCGGGTCGGTCTTATAGGTTAGCGTGTTGCCGGATAATCACCTTTGGGAATGTGCGCGAAGGGCCGTGGCAGACTAAGGTTTAGCGGGTATGCCATGGGCAAAAAGGAGCTTTGAAATGGGCTGTCCGCAAGTCTGTGCCACGGCCACGCTGCAATGCAGCTTCGGCGCCGCGCCGTCGATGCTCAACGTGTTGCCAGTGAACCGCACGCTGACCGGCGGGATGCCGGCGGCGAACATCATGGATCACATCCCATTGGTGAATATCCTGCCGTTTGGTGTGTGCATGAGCTTGGCCAACCCGATGGTCGCCGCTGCAACTGCCGCCGCGCTGGGGGTGTTGACGCCGATGCCGTGTATACCCGCGACGGCCACACCGTGGATTCCCGGCGGAGCGCCGACGTTGTTGCTGGGCGGAATGCCGGCGATCGATGCCAACTCGACGTTGATGTGCAACTGGGCGGGGGTGATCAAGATTGTGGTGCCGGGGCAGATGCAGATGCTGATTCCGTGAGTTTTTTACTTGGCGTGAAATCCAAACCCCTCACCCCAGCCCTCTCCCAGGGGGAGAGGGAGCCGATTGGGGGATATTGATTAGCTCCGCCGACGTGAAAGTCTAGCTGTGAATCCATAATCGACTCGGTCTTGCAGGTCGATGTATGAAGCAAGACAACTCGGTCGGTTCCCTCTCCCTCTGGGAGAGGGCTAGGGTGGGTAAAGACCGGGTACATCCTTTACGTTTGAGACCGGG
>NZ_JBSVXS010000238.1:0-2868 GCF_054070155.1 Pseudomonas sp. SDT291_1_S447 | reverse complement strand
GTTGGAATGCGTTCTCCCTGTGGGAGCGAGCCTGCTCGCGAAGGCGTCGGCTCGATCAACATGGCTCATCGCTGAGTCACCTCACGCACCGATGTCGCCGAGCCTTTGGTATCAATGCTCGCCTCCACCGACATGCCCACGCGCAATCGTTCAGCCAGCGGCTGGCCAGGCTCCAGCATGATCTTCACCGGAATCCGTTGCACCACCTTGGTGAAGTTGCCGGTGGCGTTGTCCGGCTTCACCGCCGCAAAGGTCACGCCCGTCGCCGGGGCGATACTCTCGACGCGACCGGTCAGCGCTTCACCACCTAGGCTGTCGACGCGTACTTGCACCTCTTGCCCCGGCTGCACGTCAGTCAGTTGTGTCTCCTGAAAGTTCGCCACAACATACGCCTGCTTTAACGGCACGACGGCCAGCAGCTTGCTGCCCGGCGTCACATAGGCGCCGACGCGCACCGCACGCTCGCCTATCATGCCGTCCTGCGGCGCGGTGATGCGTGTGTAGGAGAGTTCGAAACTGGCGATTTCCAGCGCCGCCTGCGCGTGCTTCAGACTGCCTTCGGCGGCGTCACGCTGAGCGGTGAGAATGTCGACCTGCTTGCGCTCTGCCGCAAGCTTCGCCGTGGCGGTGTCGAGATGAGCCGTGGCTTGATCGATACGCGTGCGCGCCTGTTGCGCGTTTTGCACAGTGCCGGCCCCAACGCCGGCCAAATGGTTGTAGCGATTCAATTCCTGCTGGGCGAAGGCCATTTCAGCCTTGGCCGACACCACCGAAGCTTGCGCCTGGGCGATCACCGACGTCTGGCGTTCCAGCGTCGCTTTGGCGTTCTGCAACTGTGCCCGCGCGACTAGGGTTTGCGCGTCCGCCGCTTCGGCTGAGGCGCGCAGATCGCGATCATCGATCAGCGCCAGCAACTGCCCGGCCTTCACTTGCTGGTTGTCCTCTACCAAGACTTCTTTGATAAACCCGGCCACGCGCGGCACAACGAGCGTGTAGTCGGCGGAGACAAAGGCGTCATTGGTGTTTTGCTGGGTACGTTTGCCAAACACGCCGGGCAGCGCCAGGTAAACCAGCACGCCGACCGCCAGTGCGGCGGCGATGGCCACCGCGAGTTTTTGCTTTGCTTGAGTCGTCATAAAAACCTTCTGTTTCAGTACAGCCATCAGGTCGGCGCGCGCGGCGGAAAGATCCGCGTCGGCAGCCAGAAAATCAGCAGGATCAACGCCACCGCGACGCCGGCCATGCACACATAGAGATCGGAAGAAGTCAGCACCACGGCTTGTTCGTGCAGGCGATGGGCGAGGCCCGGATCGCTGCGGTCGGCCAGCGGCGAATTGCCGAGGCTGTCGACCAGCATGGTCGAGTGGAAATGCAGACGCGCGGTGGTCAGCGCCTCGATCACCCCGGTAGCGACCACGGCCGCCAAGCCTTTCACCGTGTTGAACCACGCGGAGGCGAACGGCCCGTCCTGCGGCTGGATGCTGCCGGTGGACAACATCAACAGTGGCAACACCGACATCGGCTGACCGAAGATCTGCAGCCATTGCAGGACGTAGAAATTGTCGCGAATCCATTCTGAAGTCAGCAGCGATCCGCCCAGGCAGGACAGCGTCAACATGCTCAAACCCATGCCAAGCACCCAGCGGCAATCGACCCAGCGCAGGTTGCACAACGCGGCCACCAACGGCAGCGCAATCAGTTGCGGCAATGCGGCGATCAGCATGATCGGTGCGGTCTGCGCCGGGCGATAACCCTGCACCTGCGCCAGATAGCTCGACGGAATCAACACCACCGCCTGCAGAACGACCAGCACACCGGCCAACGTCATCAAGGCGAAAGAAAGGTTGCGGATACCGAGCATCTGCAATTTGAAAAACGGGGTCGGCTGCGACCACTCGTTGATCAAGAACGCCACCAGCAGCAGCGAGCCGGCGCCGAGCAATCCACAGATCAGGCTCGACTCGAACCAGTCCAGCCGATTGCCTTGCAGCAAACCGATCACCAACATGCAGATCGCCGGAAAGCCCAGCAGCAGGCCTTTCCAGTTGAACGATTTGAGGCGCTCCAGGCGCAGCGGGTCCTGCGGAATACCCCACGCGACCATCGCCATGGCGATCAGACAAGGCACGATGATTTGCCAGAACGTCCACTGCCAACCGACGTATTCGGTCCACAAACCGGCCAGCGGCGTGCCGAGGCCGGGGCCGAATGTCGCCGTCAGTGCGTAGCCGGCCAAGCCATAGAGTTTGATATTGGCGGGCAGAAAACGCAGGGCGACGGTCATCAGCATCGGCGGTAACGCACCGCCGGCCAGACCTTGCAGGATGCGCATCAGCAGCAGACTTTCGTAGTTCGGCGCGAATGGACACAGCACGCCGAGTAGCGTGAACAGACCGATCGCGCAGAGGGTGAAGCGGCGCAGCGAGAAGGTCACCGAACACCACGGCGCGAAGGCCATGGCCGCGACCGAGGTGGCGGTGTAGCTGGCGACCAGCCAGGTGCCTTCGTCGTAACCGATGCTCAGCGCGCCACGGATGTCGGCCAGGGCTACCTTGGTGACCATCTCGTTGAGGCCCGACACCAGCACCGCCAGCAGCACGCCGACCAGACCGATAATGATCCGCGCCCCGAACACCGGTGGCGTCGCCGCCTTCGCCGGGCTGGCCGCAGCGATGGGCGCTGCTGCCGTCAGGGATGTCATGAATTCACACTCCGGAGGGAAAAATACCGGAGCATCTTAGTCGGGCTTGGCAATGACGAAAATTGACTTATTGGCAGGTTATAAGTGCGCCAGACACAATGATCAACCCCTGTAGGAGTGAGCCTGCTCGCGATGGCGATGTGTCAGTCGATGCATGTATTGAATGA
>NZ_JBSVXS010000237.1:0-2977 GCF_054070155.1 Pseudomonas sp. SDT291_1_S447 | reverse complement strand
TCCCGGAGGGAGAGGGGACTGATTGAGGCGGATGTTTGAGGCACGCCGACCTGCGGTACCGAGTCGAACTCAGACGTTGAAAAGCACAAAGATTGGCTCCCTTTCCCCCTCGCCCCCCTTGGGGGAGAGGGCTGGGGTGAGGGGGTAAATCTCCCAGACACCACAAAAACTAAGCAATCACCTCAACCACCGGCATCCGCCACTTCTGCTCAACCACTTCTTGCTTCGGCCCATACAAGCGCAAAATCACATTAAACGCCCCAGCCTGCGGCGTCGGCAGCCAATTACTCTCCTCCCCCGCCCCAGGCGAATTCGCCTGCATCCATAACGTCAGCCCGCCATCAGCATCCCGCTGCAATTGATCCCGACTGCTCAAGCAATACCGATCAAGCAGATTCGCCACCAACTGCCGATCCGGCAAGTCATACAACGTCAGCGACCAGAACTCACTGGCCGGCGGCAATTGCCCCGGCGCGAAACGCAGGCGATAACGTCGCCCACCCTGCAACGGCTGCCCCTGATTATCCAGGCGGCTATCGGTATAAAACGCCTCCTCGACACTGTTACCGTAGATCCCCAGATACGCCCCCACTGCACGATTCAGATAATTGCCATGCATTGCCTCGCGGTTACCAAACAGGCCAAGCGTGGTGCGTGTTTTCGCGGCGGTTTCTTGCAGTTGCGCTTGTGCCTGTCTGATACCCGCTGCAATCGCTTGCTGCTTCTCGACAGGCAAAGCCGCGAAATCAAACGCCTGCCCCGGCACAATGCCGATCCGTGCGAAGCGTTCGCGCAATGCTTGCTCCGCCGGTGGCGTCGGGCATAGCGCGAGAATCTGATTAAGCACCGCGATAAACGCCTGCCCCAACCCGGTTTTGCTGTCCCACACCGGCCAGTCAATCGCCGGCGCCGCAAGCGGGTTCGGGCTGCCGGTATACTCATGCAACCCACGCAAACGGTATTGCTGCTGCAACGCGCGCACTGCCGGCATGTCGTCGGCGTTTTTCAACCCGGTACGCGCGAGCACCATGACAATCTCGGTTTCACTGCGCAGCACGGCTTTGATACCGCCCGGCGTCGGCCCCTGCCAGCTCGGCCCGGTGATCAAGTAATCCCCCGCCTCGCGCCCGGTGCTGAGCACGCCAACATAGGCAAAGTTATGCGTGTACTGATCGACCAGTTGATGCACGTAATAACGATCGGCATCCACCGCCGGCACGCTCAACACTTGCGGCTCGCTGCGCAGATCGAGCCAGGCCCAGGAGTAAGGCGTGTCGTTGTTCGGCGTGACGATTTCGCGATTGGCCGGGGTGTAGAGCTGGCTGTAATGGCGGAAACGATTGAAGCCGCCAAGGTACTCCGCCGCGCTCGGATCAAGCCGTTGTTTCTCCATCGTCTGGTAATGCATCAGCATCGGAAAAGCATAGATCCACGCCTCCTGCACTACCGCTTGCGTTTCATCGGCCAGCAACCAGCGCGGCATCATCAGCCCGCCTCCGAGCACACTCATGCCGCCCAGCATCTCGCGGCGATTGATCGTCAGGCTCATGGCTCGGCCCTCGCAATCGTCGGCAACTGATAACTGCCATCCAGCGCAGCGGCTTGCGGCAGGTACAGACGCAGCAGGAGGTTGAACGGGCCTTGTGGCGTCGGCAACCAGTTGCCCTGCTCGCCCTGCGCCGGTGCGTCCGGTTGCAGCAACAAGGTCAGGCCGCCGTCGGCGTCGTAGTGCAAATCGGCGCTGCGATCACCCAAGGCGTAACGCCCGATGGCATTGCTCGCGAGCAACTGGGTTTTGCCGTCGTACAGCGTCAGCGACCAGAACGCGTTAACCGGCGGTAACTGCCCGGCGGGGAAATGCAGGCGATACGCCTGGCGACCGTCGAGCAACTGGCCTTCGGCATCATGCAGGGCCATCGGGTAAACCGCTTCGACCGCGTCGTTGGCGTAGATGTAGCGCCATGCGACGGCAGCGCGGGTCAGGTCATCGTCGGCGAATTTGCCGATGTTGGTCGGTGATGGAAACCAGCCGCTCTGTTCTTTCGACAGTTGACTGGAGGCGGCGCGAACCTGCTCGCGGCCTGCTTCGGCGCCTTCTGCGATGGCTTGGCGAAGGCTGTCGGCCGGTGCGAACGCGGCGCCGGGCAACACGCCAATCGCGGCAAATCGAGCGAGTTTCGTTTGCTCGCTGGCCGTCCATTGATGCAACGGCGCCAAGGCATTGAAGGTGTTGAACAGGGCCTGCGCTTCGCCGTGTTTGGTGTCCGGATACGCCGGCAAATGCAACGGCGCAGGCGCGTCGGGTGCAGTGCTGTTGGAGGCGCGGGACAGCGGTTGCAAGGCATACCCCATCAACACTTTGGCGGCGTCTTTTTGATCGGCCTCGCCTTTGACTTCGGTGCGACCGAGCAAAAACACCACGCGGCTTGGCGAACGAATCAAGCCGTTGAAACCGGTCGGCGCTGGACCCTTCCAGTCTGGCCCGACGATCAGATAGCGCCCAGCCTGATTGCCGGTGGCGCGAGTGCCGATGTAGTCGAGGTTGTCGGTGCGCAGGTCGACCAACTGGAAGCTGTAGTAGCGATCCTCGATCGCTGGCACTTGCAGCACCATCGGCTCGGCGCGCAGGTCAAGCAAGGCGCGGGAGTAGAAGGTGTCGTTGTTTGGCGAGACCACTTTGTTGTCTTGCGGGCCGAGCAGACGCGGTTCGCTGTAGAGGCGATTGAACGGCAGCCTGGCGTTGATCGCGGTGAGCACTTTGTCGTGTTCGACGGTGGCGTAGGCGAACACGTAAGCCTCTTGTGCGAGGGCTTTGGCCTGGCTCACATCAAGGTCAGCAGCGTGTACGGTGCCGAGGCTGGCGCCGACCGCTAGAGCGGAAATCCAGTGACGCATAAACAATCTCCAGACAGAAACAAATCCCTGTAGGAGCTGCCGAAGGTTGCGATCTTTTGATGTGGTTTTTTAAGATCAAAAG
>NZ_JBSVXS010000236.1:0-3006 GCF_054070155.1 Pseudomonas sp. SDT291_1_S447 | reverse complement strand
AGTCGACATTGACGTCAGCTGACACTCCGCTTTCGCGAGCAAGCTCGCTCCCACATTGGGTTTTGCATTTCCAAGTCAGAAATGCGGTGTAAATCCGATCGAACTCACGGCAAACACACCGGGTCAACCGCCCATACCAGCCATGAGACCTCGGAGACCCGCGATGACCGACTATCCAAAACCACCCTTCCCGGCACAAGCCCAAGCCGTTCCCGGTTCGCAACGCAAAATGGAGCCCTATCCCGATTGCGGCGAGCAAAGCTATGTCGGTTCCGGGCGCCTGGCCGGCAAGATCGCTCTGATCACCGGCGCTGACAGCGGCATCGGCCGCGCAGTGGCGATTGCCTTCGCCCGTGAAGGCGCCGACGTTGCCGTCGCCTATTTGGATGAACACGAGGACGCCAAGGAAACCGCGCGCTGGGTCGAACAGGCCGGGCGTCAGTGTCTGCTGTTGCCGGGCGATATTGCGCAAAAGGCCCAGTGTCAGGCCTTGGTCGACAAAACCGTCGAGCGCTTTGGCCGCATCGACGTGCTGGTCAACAACGCCGCATTCCAGATGACTCACGAAAACTTCGAGGAAATCCCCGACGAAGAATGGGTGATGACCTTCGACGTCAACATCACCGCGATCTTCCGCCTGTGTCAGGCGGCGATCAAACACATGCGCGCCGGCTCGTCGATCATCAACACCAGCTCGGTCAACTCGGACATGCCCAAACCCACCCTGCTCGCCTACGCCACCACCAAAGGCGCAATTGCCAACTTCACCGGCGGTCTGGCGCAGATGCTCGGGCCCAAGGAAATCCGCGTGAACTGCGTGGCACCTGGGCCGATCTGGACTCCGCTGATCGTCTCGACCATGCCCGATGAAGAAGTGCAGAACTTCGGTGGCAACACCCCACTCGGCCGCCCCGGCCAACCGGTGGAAGTGGCGCCGATCTACGTGCTGCTGGCCTCGGACGAAGCCAGTTACATCACCGGCCAACGTTATGGCGTGACCGGTGGTAAGCCGATGCTGTGATGCCCCCTTCGCCAACGCCTACAGTAAAACTGAAGGCCCATTGAACACGGTGCGATTGCCGTCACATCGACCACTTGAGGGCGGCAGATCATGAGTTTTATCGTGTGGGTGGCGGTGCTTGGCGCCGTGCTGTTGACCCTGGCACTGACCTCGTCGTACCTGCGCTGGATGCCGGTGACCACGTCAGCCGTGTGCTTGCTGCTGGGGATCGGCATCGGCCCCAGCGGCCTTGATCTGCTGAAACTGTCACTGGAAAACGCCTCGCTGTGGATGGAGCACCTGACGGAAGTCGCGGTGCTGTTTTCCCTGTTCGTCTGCGGTTTGAAATTGCGTTTACCCCTGCGCGACAAGCGTTGGCGGATCGCCTTTGGTCTGGCCGGGCCAGTGATGGTGCTGACCATCGTTGGCGTTTGTTTGCTGCTGCATTTTGCCTTGCGCTTGCCGTGGGGACCGTCGTTGTTGATCGGCGCAATTCTGGCACCGACCGATCCGGTGTTGGCGGCGCTGGTTCAGGTCAACGATGCGCGGGATGTCGACAGCGTGCGTTTCGGGCTCTCTGGTGAGGCAGGGTTGAACGATGGGATTGCCTTTCCGTTTGTGATTCTCGGTCTGTTGTTGATGCACGGCGACGGCAGTGCTGCCGAATGGCAAGGCTGGGTGTTGCGCAACGTATTGTGGGCAGTGCCTGCCGGATTGCTTACCGGTTACTGGATGGGCCGAGGTATCGGTCGCGTGACCCTTTCGTTGCGAATCCACAATGACGACAGCACGCTCAGCCCCAATGATTATCTGGCGTTGTCGTTGATTGCCCTCGCCTATGTCGTTGCCGAAGCCATCGGCGGTTACGGCTTCCTGTCGGTATTCGCCGCCGGGTTGGGCCTGCGGCAAGTCGAAGTCAAATCCACCGGCGCCGGCCAACCGCCTGCCGAGCATCTGGTGCAACCGGTGGTCGGCCATCAGAACGTCGAACCGCAGCACGCGGTGCACGGCGATACCGAGCGGCTGGAAAGCAGTCAGGTGGCTGCAGGAATAATGATGGGCGATATGTTGTCGTTCGGCAGTCTGGTCGAGCGCGCCATGGAAGTGTTTCTAGTGACCCTGCTCGGCGTGGTGCTGGTGGCGCACTGGGATTGGCGGGCGTTGCTGGTGGGCGGCGTGTTGTTCTGCCTGATCCGCCCGGTCTGCGTCGCACTGATGCCGTGGGGTGCACTGATGGAGGGACGGCAACGGCTGTTGATCGGCTGGTTCGGCATTCGTGGGATCGGCAGCCTGTTCTATCTGTTTTATGCCTTGAATCATGGGCTGACCGATAGCGTGGCCAGCGTGTGCACTGACCTGACCTTGTCGGTGGTGGCGCTGAGTATTTTGCTTCATGGCATCAGCACGCAACCGATCCTGGCTCGCTATGAACAGCGTAAAAAACAAAAAAACTGATTTTTGTTTCTTGTATTTATTCAGAGGATTGATCGAATTTTTTTCTTTAAAAAAATGGATCCCTCGGCAATTGCCCACAGTCACAAGCATAACCCCTCGCCGAATGTGTCCAGCGGGGCCCGGCAGGTTCGGTTCCACTGCGGCGTTTAAGCCTGTTAAAGGAATCCTTGAAGAATAAGGTCACGGTCATGAAAGAATGCTCGACTCCGGCGCAAATCAAGGCTTGCAGAGCACTGGCTCTGGAACGCAATCGTCAATTGTTCGATAACGCCCATACGCTTAATCGAGCGGCCAATGCGCTACTGGACGTGGCTGATATGGACATTGAACAGTTTGAGCACTACCGGGCGCTGCGCAAGAAAGCCGACTCGATGTTTGAAGATGCTATCGATCATTTGTGTGTGTTGAACGAAGACTTCCCGCCGATCCCGATGTCGTCGCAGAACTCGGTGGCGTTGCGTCGAGAGCTTGAGACCGTGGAGTGAGCCAGAACAGCCCCCTCACTGTAGAGACCGGTACATCCTTTACAAATTAGACCGGGGACATCGTTT
>NZ_JBSVXS010000235.1:0-3018 GCF_054070155.1 Pseudomonas sp. SDT291_1_S447 | reverse complement strand
GTTTCAGACACAATTCTTCCAACTGACACACCGCTATCGCGAGCAGGCTCACTCCTACAAGGGACCGTGGTGAATGGTCGGGTTGGGCTTGCCCGATGCGGCGTTTTGTTTGAAACTGCACACCTCGTCCCCCGCGGCGACCCTGGATCAGCAGACAGGGCATCACTGAGCTGGCAACCCTGAACCCCATTTTCAGAGGAGCCGGCAACATGCCCGCGACCCGTACCTGGTTAAAAAATCCCCTCGCCATTTTCACTTCCAACGAGCTTGATGCCCGTGGCGGTCTTGTCGTGCAAGACGGTGTCATCGTCGAAGTCCTCGCCGCTGGCCAGCAGCCGTCGGCGCCGTGCAATGCAGTGTTCGATGCCCGCGAGCATGTGATCCTGCCGGGCCTGATCAACACCCACCA
This sequence comes from Pseudomonas sp. SDT291_1_S447, assembly GCF_054070155.1. Taxonomy (NCBI): domain Bacteria; kingdom Pseudomonadati; phylum Pseudomonadota; class Gammaproteobacteria; order Pseudomonadales; family Pseudomonadaceae; genus Pseudomonas; species Pseudomonas sp. SDT291_1_S447. Next base: position 2,609 of record NZ_JBSVXS010000235.1, on the reverse strand, counting down.
TCACTTCTATCAAACCCTGACTCGCGCTTGGGCGCCGGTGGTCAATCAGCCGTTGTTCCCGTGGCTGAAAACCCTGTACCCAGTGTGGGCGCGTCTGACACCTGAGAAACTCGCCCTCGCCAGCAAAGTCGCTTTGGCCGAATTGCTGCTGTCCGGCTGCACCACCGCTGCCGACCATCACTACCTGTTCCCGGATGGACTGGAAAACGCCATCGACGTGCAAGTCGAAAGCGTCCGCGAACTGGGCATGCGCGCCATGCTCACTCGCGGTTCGATGAGCCTCGGCGAGAAGGACGGCGGCCTTCCGCCGCAGCAGACCGTGCAGGAAGGTCAGGTGATTCTCGACGACAGTCAGCGCCTGATTCACGAGTACCACGAGCGTGGCGATGGCGCGCAAATCCAGATCGCCCTGGCGCCGTGCTCGCCGTTTTCGGTAACCCCGGAAATCATGTCGGCCAGCGCCGAACTGGCGAACAAACTCGACGTACGTCTGCACACGCATCTGGCCGAAACCCTCGATGAAGAAGATTTCTGCCTGCAGCGTTTCGGCCTGCGCACCGTCGATTATCTCGACAGCGTCGGCTGGCTCGGCCCGCGCACCTGGCTGGCCCACGGCATCCACTTCAACCCGGATGAAATCGCACGCCTCGGTCAGGCGGGCACCGGTATCTGCCATTGCCCGAGCTCGAACATGCGCCTGGCTTCCGGCATTTGCCCAAGTATCGATCTGACCGACGCGGGTGCGTTGTTTGGTCTGGGCGTCGATGGTTCGGCGTCCAACGATGCATCGAACATGATTCTCGAAGCGCGTCAGGCGCTGTACATCCAGCGCCTGCGTTACGGCGCCGAGAAGATCACCCCGGAACGCGTGCTGGGCTGGGCGACCAAGGGTTCGGCGAGCCTGTTGGGCCGTACCGACATTGGTGAGATTGCCGTGGGCAAGCAGGCGGATCTGGCGTTGTTCAAGCTCGATGAGCTGCGCTTCTCCGGCAGCCATGATCCGATTTCGGCGCTGTTGTTGTGCGGCGCGGATCGTGCGGATCGGGTGATGATTGGTGGTAAGTGGCGTGTGGTCGATGGCCAGGTTGAAGGGCTGGATCTGAAAGGCCTGATCGCCGATCACAGCCAAGCGGCGCGCCAGTTGATCGCCGGTACCTGATCCGATCACTAACCCCTGTGGGAGCGAGCTTGCTCGCGAAGGCGTCGTGTCAGTCAATACTTGAGTTGACTGATACTCCGCTTTCGCGAGCAAGCTCGCTCCCACAGTTGTTTTGTGGTCGGCTTAGAGACCAAGCAGGGACAGCATGATGAACGTCGCAAACAGCACGAAGTGGGTCATGCCTTCAATCGCATTGGTCTCGCCATCATTCAGGTTGATCGCGCTAACGATCAGCGTGATGAAGATCATCACCGTCTGCACCGGCGTCATCGCCATTTGAAACGGTTGGCCGGTGTACAACGCCATCGCCTCCATCACTGGCACGGTCAGAATCACCGTCGACAATGACGCGCCCATCGCAATGTTCACCACCGACTGCATGCGGTTGGCCAACGCTGCACGCAACGCGGTCAAAATCTCCGGTGCCGCCGAGATCGCCGCCACCAGAATCGCCGTGATCACCGGCGGCGCGCCCGTGCCTTCCAGGCCCAGATCGAGGGTCTTCGACATCACTTCGGCCAATGCGCCGATCACCACAATGCCAAACACCAGAATGCCAATCGACAGACCGATGCTCGGTGCTTTCGCCTGCGCGTCCTGCGGTTCCTTCTTGCGGCGTTTGTCCGGATAGCTGTAGCTGAAAAAGTAACTGTGCGGGCCGACTTGCATGCGCAGAAACAGCGCGTAAAGCACCACCATCGCACCGATGGTGAACGCCGAATAAATCTTCCAGTTGGCCTCGGGAATAAACTCCGGCACCACCATCGACACGCCCATGGCGGTGAGGATCATCACGCTGTAGCTGCGCGCGGAATCGTCGTTGTACGACTGTTCGCCGTGCTTGATCCCGCCCATCAGCGCAGCGAGGCCGAGGATGCCGTTGATATCGAGCATCACTGCCGAATAGATCGTGTCGCGCACCAACGTGGGCGACGCTTCGTTGCTCATCATGATTGCCAGAATAACCACTTCGACCAGCACGGCCGCAAGCGTGAGGATCATCGTGCCGTAAGGGTCGCCGACCTTTTCGGCGAGCAATTCGGCGTGATGGGCGACGCGCATCGAGGCGGCGACGATGAAGGCGATCAGCACCAGGCCGGCAGTCAGCGCGACGATCTGGCCGCTGTGCAGCATCCAGTGTTCCAACGGATAGGCGACGCACGCGGCGATGACGGCCAGGAGCAGAAAACTTTCTTGCTTGAGGAGGGTGAGCATGGACGGGCCTTTTACCGAAGAGTGCGAATGAGCTACTGACTGCGGGGCGGCGCTAACGTTTCGTTACACCTTAGCGCACCAAGCGCTGGCAGCTGGTTTCAGGCGTGCACTTTTATCGGCCCTGCCGGCCTCTTCGCGAGCAAGCTCGCTCCCACATTGAAATGCGATCCCCTGTGGGAGTGAGCTTGCTCGCGAAGGTCACAGCGCGGTTTCGGATTGTTTGTTGTCCTGTTGG
>NZ_JBSVXS010000234.1:0-3095 GCF_054070155.1 Pseudomonas sp. SDT291_1_S447 | reverse complement strand
AATGTTTATCTGACCCACCGCTATCGCGAGCAGGCTCACTCCTACAAGGGATTGGCGTGAATTCAGACCTTTGGACAAGGAGTTATTCATGAGTCAGCTGCGCCGCGTCGCGATCATTGGCGGTAACCGTATCCCTTTCGCCCGTTCCAACGGCCCGTACGCCACCGCCAGCAATCAGGCGATGCTGACCGCCGCCCTTGAAGGCTTGATCGAACGCTATAACCTGCACGGCCAGCGCCTCGGCGAGGTGGTGGCGGGCGCGGTGCTGAAATTGTCACGAGATATGAGTCTGACCCGTGAATGCGTGCTCGGCTCACGTCTGTCACCCGCTACGCCGGCCTACGACATTCAGCAAGCCTGCGGCACCGGGCTGGAAGCGGCGATCCTGGTCGCAAACAAGATCGCCCTCGGCCAGATCGACTGCGGCATTGCTGGCGGCGTCGACACCACCTCGGACGCACCGATCAGTGTCAGTGAAGGCCTGCGCAGAATCCTCCTGCAAGCCAACCGCGGCAAGACCACCGGCGACAAGCTGAAGACCTTTCTGCAACTGCGGCCCAGACATCTGATTCCGGATTTCCCACGCATCGGCGAACCACGCACTGGGCTGTCGATGGGCGAGCACTGTGAGTTGATGGCGCAGACCTGGCAGATCCCGCGTGAAGAGCAGGATCAACTGACCCTCCAAAGCCATCAAAAACTCGCCGCGTCCTACAGCGAAGGCTGGCACAACGACCTGATGACGCCGTTCCTTGGTCTGACCCGCGACAACAACCTGCGTCCGGACCTTACCCTGGAAAAACTCGCGACGCTAAAACCGGCGTTCGAGAAAAGCGCGAAAGGTACGCTGACGGCGGGCAACTCCACGCCGCTGACTGATGGTGCCTCGGTGGTGCTGCTCGGCAGCGAAGAATGGGCAAAGGAACGTGGCTTGCCGATCCTCGCTTACCTGCGCGATGGCGAGGCGGCGGCAGTGGATTTCGTCAACGGCGCCGAAGGACTACTGATGGCGCCGGTGTACGCTGTGCCGCGTTTGCTGGCGCGCAACGGGCTGACCTTGCAGGATTTCGATTACTACGAAATTCATGAGGCATTCGCCGCGCAAGTGCTGTGTACGTTGAAAGCCTGGGAAGACCCCGAGTACTGCAAAACCCGCTTGGGCCTCGACGCGCCGCTAGGCTCGATCGATCGCAGCCGACTCAATGTGAAGGGCAGTTCTCTGGCGGCCGGGCATCCGTTTGCCGCGACTGGCGGGCGTATCGTCGCCAATTTGGCCAAGCTACTCGATGCGGCAGGCAAGGGCCGGGGCCTGATTTCGATTTGTGCTGCGGGCGGGCAGGGCGTCACCGCCATCATCGAACGCTAGAAGAGCCCCTCACCCTAACCCTCTCCCAAAGGGAGAGGGGACAGATTGGGGGATGTTTGAGGGATACGCCGACCTGAACGTGCTTCACCGAATCCATAATCGACGGTGTTTCAGTCAGATGGTTAGCCCAATCCATAATCGACGTGTTTCAGTCAGATGTTTATTCCAATCCATAATCGACGCGGTATTTCAGGTCGATGTATAACGCCAGACACCTCGGTCGGCTCCCTCTCCCTCCGGGAGAGGGCTGGGGTGAGGGTAAGAGGGCTGAATGGCAAATGTCAGATTCTGTCGCAAATGCCCTCAACGGCCGATACCAACAATCGAGGCCGGCTCGGCTATGATTCGCCGTGGTCGATTTTTTCGGCACAGTGTGTGCATTCACAGGTTCACAGGTCGGCAACCCCTCCCCGTAATGCGAGGATTGCCGTATAACGAGTGACATTCGCGTGTTTGGTAATAAAGGACCCACAATAAAAGCTGATGAAGACTCCAAAACGCATTGAACCCCTGATCGAGGACGGTCTGGTCGACGAAGTGCTGCGCCCACTGATGAGTGGTAAAGAAGCAGCTGTTTATGTGGTGCGCTGCGGCAATCAGTTACGTTGCGCAAAGGTCTACAAGGAGGCGAACAAACGCAGTTTCCGCCAGGCGGCCGAGTATCAGGAAGGCCGCAAGGTGCGCAACAGCCGACAGGCTCGCGCGATGGCGAAAGGCTCCAAGTTCGGTCGCAAAGAGACCGAAGATGCCTGGCAGAACGCCGAAGTGGCGGCGCTGTTCCGTCTGGCCGGTGCCGGTGTGCGAGTGCCCAAACCGTACGACTTCCTCGATGGCGTGCTGTTGATGGAACTGGTGGCCGACGAATTCGGCGACGCTGCACCACGTCTGAACGACGTGGTGCTGGAGCCGGATCAGGCGCGCGAGTATCACGCGTTCCTGATTTCGCAGATCGTGCTGATGTTGTGTACCGGTCTGGTGCACGGTGACCTCTCGGAGTTCAACGTGCTGCTGACGCCGACCGGCCCGGTCATCATCGACCTGCCGCAGGCTGTCGACGCTGCCGGTAACAACCACGCGTTCAGCATGCTGGAGCGCGATGTCGGCAACATGGCTTCGTACTTCGGTCGCTTTGCCCCGGAATTGAAGTTGACCAAGTACGCCAAGGAAATGTGGGCGTTGTACGAAGCCGGCACCTTGCACCCGAACAGTGTGCTGACCGGCGAGTTCGATGACCCGGAAGACCTGGCCGATGTTGGCGGGGTGTTGCGCGAGATCGAAGCGGCGCGCCTCGACGAGGAGCGCAAGCAGGCCATCCGTGCGGCGGACGACGAGCCGAAAGGCAAGTCCGACGAGCCACCGCCACCACCGTGGATGCAGTGATTGCTTGACCAGAAACCCGGCTTCGGCCGGGTTTTTTGTTTGAATCAGAAGCTCCCTCACCCCAGCCCTCTCCCGGAGGGAGAGGGGGCCGACCGAGGTGTCTTGCGTCATACATCGACCTGAAACACCGGGTCGATTATGGATTGGACGAGGTCAGCGTTTGGACCTGTCTGGATTCGGTAAAGAAATTTCAGGTCGGCGTATCTCCACAGCATCCCCCAATCAGCCCCCTCTCTCTCCGGGAGAGGGGGCCGACCGAGGTGTCTTGCGTCATACATCGACCTGAAATACCGAGTCGATTATGGATTGGACGAGGTCAGCGTTTGGACCTGTCTGGATTCGGTAAAGA
>NZ_JBSVXS010000233.1:0-3102 GCF_054070155.1 Pseudomonas sp. SDT291_1_S447 | reverse complement strand
CGCAAATTGCTTGGGTGTTATATGGTCAAGCCTCACGGGCAATTAGTATTGGTTAGCTCAACGCCTCACAGCGCTTACACACCCAACCTATCAACGTCGTAGTCTTCGACGGCCCTTCAGGGAACTCAAGGTTCCAGTGAGATCTCATCTTGAGGCAAGTTTCCCGCTTAGATGCTTTCAGCGGTTATCTTTCCCGAACATAGCTACCCGGCAATGCCACTGGCGTGACAACCGGAACACCAGAGGTTCGTCCACTCCGGTCCTCTCGTACTAGGAGCAGCCCCTCTCAAATCTCAAACGTCCACGGCAGATAGGGACCGAACTGTCTCACGACGTTCTAAACCCAGCTCGCGTACCACTTTAAATGGCGAACAGCCATACCCTTGGGACCGGCTTCAGCCCCAGGATGTGATGAGCCGACATCGAGGTGCCAAACACCGCCGTCGATATGAACTCTTGGGCGGTATCAGCCTGTTATCCCCGGAGTACCTTTTATCCGTTGAGCGATGGCCCTTCCATACAGAACCACCGGATCACTAAGACCTACTTTCGTACCTGCTCGACGTGTCTGTCTCGCAGTCAAGCGCGCTTTTGCCTTTATACTCTACGACCGATTTCCGACCGGTCTGAGCGCACCTTCGTACTCCTCCGTTACTCTTTAGGAGGAGACCGCCCCAGTCAAACTACCCACCATACACTGTCCTCGATCCGGATAACGGACCTGAGTTAGAACCTCAAAGTTGCCAGGGTGGTATTTCAAGGATGGCTCCACGCGAACTGGCGTCCACGCTTCAAAGCCTCCCACCTATCCTACACAAGCAAATTCAAAGTCCAGTGCAAAGCTATAGTAAAGGTTCACGGGGTCTTTCCGTCTAGCCGCGGATACACTGCATCTTCACAGCGATTTCAATTTCACTGAGTCTCGGGTGGAGACAGCGCCGCCATCGTTACGCCATTCGTGCAGGTCGGAACTTACCCGACAAGGAATTTCGCTACCTTAGGACCGTTATAGTTACGGCCGCCGTTTACCGGGGCTTCGATCAAGAGCTTCGCGTTAGCTAACCCCATCAATTAACCTTCCGGCACCGGGCAGGCGTCACACCCTATACGTCCACTTTCGTGTTTGCAGAGTGCTGTGTTTTTAATAAACAGTCGCAGCGGCCTGGTATCTTCGACCGGCATGAGCTTACGGAGCAAGTCCTTCACCCTCACCGGCGCACCTTCTCCCGAAGTTACGGTGCCATTTTGCCTAGTTCCTTCACCCGAGTTCTCTCAAGCGCCTTGGTATTCTCTACCCAACCACCTGTGTCGGTTTGGGGTACGGTTCCTGGTTACCTGAAGCTTAGAAGCTTTTCTTGGAAGCATGGCATCAACCACTTCGTCACCCAAAGGGTAACTCGTCATCAGCTCTCGGCCTTAAGATCCCGGATTTACCTAAGATCTCAGCCTACCACCTTAAACTTGGACAACCAACGCCAAGCTGGCCTAGCCTTCTCCGTCCCTCCATCGCAATAACCAGAAGTACAGGAATATTAACCTGTTTTCCATCGACTACGCTTTTCAGCCTCGCCTTAGGGACCGACTAACCCTGCGTCGATTAACGTTGCGCAGGAAACCTTGGTCTTTCGGCGTGGGTGTTTTTCACACCCATTGTCGTTACTCATGTCAGCATTCGCACTTCTGATACCTCCAGCAAGCTTCTCAACTCACCTTCACAGGCTTACAGAACGCTCCTCTACCGCATCACCCGAAGGTGATACCCGTAGCTTCGGTGTATGGTTTGAGCCCCGTTACATCTTCCGCGCAGGCCGACTCGACTAGTGAGCTATTACGCTTTCTTTAAAGGGTGGCTGCTTCTAAGCCAACCTCCTAGCTGTCTAAGCCTTCCCACATCGTTTCCCACTTAACCATAACTTTGGGACCTTAGCTGACGGTCTGGGTTGTTTCCCTTTTCACGACGGACGTTAGCACCCGCCGTGTGTCTCCCATGCTCGGCACTTGTAGGTATTCGGAGTTTGCATCGGTTTGGTAAGTCGGGATGACCCCCTAGCCGAAACAGTGCTCTACCCCCTACAGTGATACATGAGGCGCTACCTAAATAGCTTTCGAGGAGAACCAGCTATCTCCGAGCTTGATTAGCCTTTCACTCCGATCCACAGGTCATCCGCTAACTTTTCAACGGTAGTCGGTTCGGTCCTCCAGTTAGTGTTACCCAACCTTCAACCTGCCCATGGATAGATCGCCCGGTTTCGGGTCTATTCCCAGCGACTAGACGCCCTATTAAGACTCGCTTTCGCTACGCCTCCCCTATTCGGTTAAGCTCGCCACTGAAAATAAGTCGCTGACCCATTATACAAAAGGTACGCAGTCACAGAACAAAGTCTGCTCCCACTGCTTGTACGCATACGGTTTCAGGATCTATTTCACTCCCCTCTCCGGGGTTCTTTTCGCCTTTCCCTCACGGTACTAGTTCACTATCGGTCAGTCAGTAGTATTTAGCCTTGGAGGATGGTCCCCCCATATTCAGACAAAGTTTCTCGTGCTCCGTCCTACTCGATTTCATGACCAAGAGATTTTCGCGTACAGGGCTATCACCCACTATGGCCGCACTTTCCAGAGCGTTCCGCTAATCTCAAAGCCACTTAAGGGCTAGTCCCCGTTCGCTCGCCACTACTAAGGGAATCTCGGTTGATTTCTTTTCCTCAGGGTACTTAGATGTTTCAGTTCCCCTGGTTCGCCTCTTGCACCTATGTATTCAGTACAAGATAACCATCTTATGATGGCTGGGTTCCCCCATTCAGACATCTCCGGATCAAAGTCTGTTTGCCGACTCCCCGAAGCTTTTCGCAGGCTACCACGTCTTTCATCGCCTCTGACTGCCAAGGCATCCACCGTATGCGCTTCTTCACTTGACCATATAACCCCAAGCAATCTGGTTATACTGTGAAGACGACATTCGCCGAAAATTCGAATTTCTCAACTAAGAGAACTCACAAATTTTACCTTAGCCTGATCCGTTACCAGTGAAAGTAACGTTCAGTCTATCTTTCTATCACATACCCAAATTTTTAAAGAACGAACTAGTCAAAGACTAGAAATCAA
>NZ_JBSVXS010000232.1:0-3127 GCF_054070155.1 Pseudomonas sp. SDT291_1_S447 | reverse complement strand
AGTCAATAACTTCATCGACTGACACACCGCCATCGCGAGCAGGCTCACTCCTACAAGGTTTTACGTAACCTACTCAGCGGCGGCTCTGCTGCCACGCTGCCGCCAGTCCGCTGCAACAGATCACCGCAATGCCGATCACCGTCAACAGACTCGGCGTGTGATTGAACAGCAGCCAACCCAACAACCCGGCAAACACGATCTGGCAATAACCGAACGGAGCCAGCAGTGCCGGCGCGGCATGGCGGAACGCCTGGGTCAGAAACAAATGCGCGGTCATCCCGCAACTGCCCAGCGCCAGCATCAGCCCGGCGTGGGTCAGCGTCGGCACCTGCCAGAAGAACGGCACCAGCGCACTCATCACCAGCGTGTTGCACAACCCGGCGAAAAAGTTGCTGGTGGTCGGGCTATCGACTTCGGCGAGCTTGCGCGTCAGCAACTGATAGAAGCAGAAAAACAGCGCCGAACAGAATGGCAGTAACACTGCCGGCGTGAACAACTCACCGCCGGGATGGACGATGATCAGCACGCCAATAAAGCCGCAGATCACCGCGATCCACTGACCTCGGGTCACTCGTTCCTTGAGCAGCGGCACCGACAATGCGGTCACCAACACTGGCGCAAGAAAGTTGACCGCCGTGGCTTCCGCCAATGGGATATACAGCAGCGCCGTGGTGAAAAACAGGCTGGTACCGAGTAGACAAAGTGCCCGCGTCAGCTGCCATAACGGTTTCTTCGTGCGCAAAACGCGCAACCCGGATTGCGGCAGAAAAATCCCCGCCATCAGCAGGGTGTGCACCAGATAGCGCGCCCACACCACCATCACGATCGGATAGAAACCGGACAGGTATTTCGACAGCGCGTCGTGGCTGGAGAACAGGAAGGTTGCCACGACAATCAGCAAAATCCCTTTGAAGGGTTGGTTGACACCGGAGAGCGGGGTGCTGACGGTCATTGGGTTTCCTTGTGTTGCCAAAAAGATCAAAAACCTTTGCAGGAAAGTCGCGCCGCCACAGGAACAGCGCTGTCCCTGTGGGAGCGGGCTTGCCCACGACAGGTGCGCAGCACCGCTTAAAGCCGCGCCAATAATTCCCGGGTTCTGTCGATCGCCATCTGCGCTCGCTCTAATCCGCTTACGCCCTGCTCGAGCAGTTTCAGCGTGGGAATTTCCAGACTCAGTGGAATATTAGTCGGCAGCGCTTTCAACAACCCGAGCAGATTGCAATCGCCCTCGCCGGGAAACCGCCGCTCGTTGCGCGCCTGACGCAAGATCTCGGCCATGTCTGACGGCCTCGGCCCCGCGACATCACATAATTGCGCATAACGCAGGCGCGACGCCGGCACTTCAGCCAGATCCTCCAGGCGTGACGCCGAACGATCAAAGTGGAACGCATCAACCAGCACCGCAGCGTTCTCCCGATCAGCGTTCTCGACAATTCGCAGTGCTTGTTCGAGGTTGCGCGCATCAGTCCAAGGCATGAACTCCAGATGCGGATGCAACCCATAAGGCGCCGCCAGATCGCAAAGGGCCGCGAAGTTATCGGTGAGTCGTTGCTCGTCAGGATCATTACCGGCAACGAGTAACTCTGTGGCACCAAATTCCGCGCCGACCGTAAGAAGTTTCTCGAAATCGGCGACGACGGTCTGCGGTTTCAAACGCAGGATTTCCACGTCGAGCACACGGATGCCGGTATCGCGCAGGCTCTGCAACGTCTGACGGCGCAAGTCAGCATCGGCCACCAACGGGAAGTGATATTCCTCAGGAGTCGCTGGCTCCAGACGTAGGCCGACATGGCTGTAACCGGCACGCGCAGCCACTTCGACCATTTGCGGTGGCGACAACTCCAGCACGGTGAGGCTGGCCAGGGACAGGATTCGTTCGCTCATGTTCAAGCCTCGATCAGTGCGGGGGCGCAAGCACGACCGGTGGCGGCGGCCTCGCGTATGGCTTCGATCAGCGCCAAAGTGCGCGCAGCGTCGGCCGCACTCACCAGCGGCTCGACTTCACACCGTGCCACGCGTACGAAATGCTGTAACTGCAAGCGCAAAGCGTCGTCACCGCTGTAGGACTCTTCCACCACCTGCAACGGTTCATGCCAACCGGCATCGACCTGATCAGCGGCGTAATGCCAACGCTTGAGCTGCGGAATGCTCAAGGCGCCAGCAGTCCCGGCCAGCAGATAGCACGGCTGATCGGCCTGGCGCGGATAGACCGGATTCTCGCCGGAATCCAGCTCCCAACTCCACGGCGCGGCGACCGCGTCGGAACCGCTCAATGTGCCCAATGTGCCACCCTCGAATTGCAGCAACACCGCTGCGCTGTCTTCGTTGGCGAAACCGCGCACTGAGTTGTCCGTGATCGCTTGCACCGAGCGCACTTCACCGCACAGATGCCGAAGCAGGTCGAGGTCGTGGATCAGGTTGGTCAGCAACATCCCGGCGCCCGGTTCGCGGCGCCACGGGATCTCGAAATAACTGTCGGGTTTGCGCAACTGAAACAGTGCGGTGACCGTGGTCAGACGCCCGAGCGCCCCGCTCTGCACCAGTTCATGGGCGCGTACGATCAGCGGATTGTGACGCCGATGATGGCCGACCAGCACCGGCACGCCGCTGCTTTTGACCGCCGCGACTAGCTCGCGCGCTTCATCCAGGTGCACCCCGACTGGCTTCTCCAAAAGCACCGGCACACCCGCCGCCAGACAATCGAGCGCGGTGCTGACGTGTTGATTATTCGGATTGGCGACGATGACCGCGTCTGGCCGGATAAGCTCCAGCATCTGACGATGATCGACGAAATGTCTTACGCCCCATTCAGCCGCCAAGGCCGCGGCTTGAGGCCCTGGATCAGCCACGGCGCACAGCGTCGCTTCGCTGAGGGATTGCAGATGCCGATAATGTTGCTGGCCCATGTTGCCGGCGCCGATCAAGGCGATTCGAAGGGGCGAATTCAAGGTGCGGTCCTCTTGTGATTGTTCTCGGAATAACACTCCGAAAACAATTTAGAACCGAGTTCCAGAATCAAACACCCATAGCTTCCAAATCCGTGCGAACACCGCACAACTTCGTGAACAGCAAATTCCCTGTAGGAGTGAGCCTGCTCGCGATCGCGGTGTGTCAACCAACATTGATG
>NZ_JBSVXS010000231.1:0-3159 GCF_054070155.1 Pseudomonas sp. SDT291_1_S447 | reverse complement strand
TACCGGATGTACGCCATCCCCATGTAGGGGCTGCCGAAGGCTGCGATCTTTTGATCTCTTGACCCACATCAAATCGAGCCTTCTGCATAGCGGCACAATAATGGCACCTTGCCAAAACTGTTTCCGCTATCAGAGAAGACCTCCATGGGTGCCTGGCTTAGCAATATCTCGCTGAAATACAAATTCTGGGCGGTCAATGCGGTCGCCTTCGTCACTACCCTGCTGCTGGTGCTGTACGCCGTGCAGCTCGAACAACAGGCGCGCAGTCACGCGTCACAGGCCTCGGCGCAAGCCCAGGCACAACTGCTCAAAGCCTGGCCGGACGGGCAACCGCTGCCGAAGACCGATCAGGTACTGACCTTCAAGCGCGGCGAAGCACCGCGCCTGAACGATCAACCCTTGCTGGAAATCACGGGAAGCAACGGCTGGAACGAGATCAATCACCTGCCGCTGTTCGGCGACAACCCGTTGATGGGCGCTGAGGTGTTCAGCCGCGCCGACGGCCAACAGGTTGCGGTGATTGCCTACGGCCCGAGCCTGAGTCAGGTGTTCAGCGAGCGTTTCGCCAATTACGCGGTGGCGGTGTTCATCCTGATGTTCGCCATGCTGTGTGCCTCGCAACTGTTGATCCGCTTCCTGCTCAGCCAGCTCAACACCTTGAAAGACGTGATGCTCCACGTCGAAAAAAGCGGTGATCTCTCGGCCCGAGTGCCATTGGCGGGCAAAGATGAAGTCGGCCAGATGGCCAATGCGTTTAACGCGATGCAGGCCGGTTATCAGCGCGTTGTCAGCACCGTGGCCAACACCGCACGGCAACTGGATGTCGGTGCGGCGCGGCTGGCGTCGAGCATGAACGAAGTGCGTAACGGCATGCTCGGTCAGCAGAGCGAAACCGATCAGGCCGCCACGGCGATCAACGAAATGACCGCCACGGTTTATCACATCGCCCAACACGCCGGCGCCACCCGCGACCTGTCGCAGACCGCCGATGGTCTCGCCGGCAGCGGTCAGCAAGTGGTCGCGCGAGTGCAGCACTCGATTGCCGGGCTCTCCAGCGGTGTACAGCAGACCGCCGAGATGATTCAACGGCTGGCCGAGGACAGTCAGAAGATCAACGGCGTGGTCAGCGTGATTCACAGCATTGCCGAGCAGACTAATCTATTGGCGTTGAACGCTGCGATCGAAGCGGCCCGTGCCGGTGAGATGGGCCGCGGTTTTGCAGTGGTCGCCGATGAAGTGCGCAATCTGGCCAAACGAGTACAGACTTCGACTGACGAGATCACCACCATGGTCTCGGCGTTGCAGGCCGGCACCCGCGATGCGGTGGATTTCATGCAGGAGAGTTCGTACAAGGCTGACGATTGCGTGCAGCAGGCGCAAGAGGCCGGCGCGGCGCTGGCGGAGATCACCGGAGCGGTGGCGCAGATGCGTGAAAGCAATACGCAGATTGCCGTGGCGGCGGAGCAGCAAAGCCAGGTCGCCGAGGAGATGAACCGGGCAGTGGTAAGTATTCGCGATGTGACCGAGAACACCGTGCAGCAAACGGTGGATTCGGCGACCACGAGTAATGAGTTGGCGACGTTGGCTGGGGAACTCAACAAGGCTATAGGTCAGCTCAAGCTTTGAGGGACTCATCGCGAGCAGGCTCACTCCTACAGGGGAATGCATTCCAAATGTAGGGCTTCGCCTGCTCGCGATGGCGTCAGATCGGCCAACATCAATCACGGTCATTGCCGCTATCAACTCAATAGCCAACCTTGATTCGCCGCCCTCCCTGCCCGGGCCTATTCTTCAACCATGAGTTCAACATGGATCGAGGAGTAGAAAACATGGGCAAACGTCACCCCAACCTTCCCGCGTGGCAATGGCGCGCGTACCCGGGTAATCATCAGCACCCGACCAATCTGGTGTTGCACCTGATCGCCGTGCCGTTGTTCATCGTCGCGTTTCTGCTGATCGTCTCCGGGGTGTTCAGCCTGAGCCTGGCCAGTGTGGCCATCGGCGTGATCGGCATCATCGCGGCGCTGGGTTTGCAGCGTCATGGTCACAGCCTGGAGGCGCAAGCCTCCGAGCCGTTCAGTGATCGTAAAGATGCCGTCTCGCGGTTACTGGTCGAGCAGTTCCTGACCTTCCCGCGCTTCTTTCTCAGTGGCGGCTGGTGGCGCGCCTGGCGTGAGCGCCACCGTCGGCATTGAGTCAGGCGAAAATCGTGACGGTCTGGCGACTCATCGCAATCAATTCACCTTCCGCGCTCCACAACTTGGCGGCGACATGGCCGTAGCCGTCGGCGGCGTACTCGATGTCGGCGAGGTATTGGCACCAGTCCAGCGTGCTCAAGTCGCGTAACGGCTGAACGAATTCGATGGTCCAGGTCAGCGTGCTGCCCGGCGCAGGCTTCTTCAGATACGGCAGCAGTGCGGGCGGCCATGCATCTACCAAGGCCAACAGATGCGCCTCATTGACCGGCTCTTCTTTGACATCGCCGCGTAACCGCACCCAGCCGCCCATCAGCCGCGATTGATTGCCGGTGAACGGCATCCCACCGACACTCCAGCGCATCGCCAGATGACGCATGAATTCCGGGGTCACGCCTTTGATGTAAGGCAACTCCTGGCATTCGTCCCAGTGTTTCATTGCCGGCGCCGGATACGCTTCCACGGCGACTTCCGAAGGCCGCGAGGCACCGAAGCTGCCTTGAATGATCGTTACCACCTGACCATTCTGCATCGCCCGGCCCATGACTTGGCTGACAGCTTTGCCTTCACGCAGCACATCCACTTCGAAACTCACCGGGACTTCGGGCTCGACCGGGCCGACAAAGGTGATCGCCAGCGAACGCACCGGGCGATCCGCCGGGACTTTCGCACGCATGGCTTCGTATTGCAGCGCGGCAACCAGACCACCGAAACTGGCACGGCCCTGACCCCATTCGGCAGGAATGGTCAGTTCCGGTTGGCGGCGGACCGCATCGAGCAGATCGCTAAAGCGCATGGCAACCTCAGAAAACGAGAAAGGAATGCAGGGATCTTAACCAGACCTGCACAGCGCCGCAGCGTCTATTCCGGTCAAATGGGCTGACAGAAAGGCCTTACACCTATATCCGCCACATTGAAGATCCCTTGTAGGAGTGAGCCTGCTCGCGATAGCGGTCTGACAGCC
>NZ_JBSVXS010000230.1:0-3223 GCF_054070155.1 Pseudomonas sp. SDT291_1_S447 | reverse complement strand
AGCAAATGTTGGCTGATACACCGCCATCGCGAGCAGGCTCACTCCTACAGGGGTTATGCGATCAACTGGCGGGCGGCGAGCAGCAGGAGAAAATGTGCGGGATAGAGGACGTACGCCCAGCGCCGCATCGGTGGCGGCTGAAGATGTCGCGCATGTCGCAACAGGAACATTCCTAGCATTGGCGCAAACAGGCATGTCGCAATACCGAGAATGGCGACGCTGTTACCGAACCTTGCCGAGTCGTACAGCACTTGCCATTGATTGGCAGCGAGACAGATCAATCCCGGCAGCAAGCTGAAATACCACGGACGGCGAAATACCAGCAGCATCGCCAACGGGAGCAGAACTCCGAAGAAGCCGAACATCAGGCGTTCCGGGAAAACTATCGCCAGCACCAGGGCAGCAACACCCAGCAATCGCGACATGATCGAGGGATCCTGCCACCCCCGCGCCACCAACAACCCCAGCGCCAGTGTCGGCATCACATTCAGCGTATCGGGCTCAGGAATGTACAGCCGATAGGGAATCTCACTGACAGCACTGAACAGCAACAACCAGCCCAGATAGCGCCATTCCATCCTCCGAGATCCATCGCGTGCCAGGTTCGCCGCCATCGCCAGACAAAACCACGGAAACGCCAGCCGCCCCGGCACATACAGCCAATCGGCGGAGAACCCGACATATCGCAGGTGATCGAACAACATGCTCAACAGCGCCAGCCACTTGAGCAGATTCAGCGCGCCGTCGCGTTTGCTCAAGTGCATAATCGTCCTACAAACTGGTAATTTCCTGAACGTGACATCCCGTGTGCTCCCCGGAAGATCTTCGGTAAAGTGCGCACCATCATTGACCACGAGCCTTCACAAGAGTCTCGACCACGGAAGCCGGCCATGACCGACAAGAGCCAACAATTCGCCAGCGACAACTACTCCGGTATCTGCCCTGAAGCCTGGGCTGCGATGGAGCAGGCCAACCACGGCCACCAGCGCGCGTATGGCGACGATGAATGGACCGCACGCGCGGCCGACCATTTCCGCCAATTGTTCGAAACCGACTGCGAAGTGTTCTTCGCCTTCAACGGCACCGCCGCCAACTCGCTGGCCCTGTCGTCGCTGTGCCAGAGTTACCACAGCGTGATCTGCTCGGAAACCGCCCACGTCGAAACCGACGAATGCGGCGCCCCGGAATTCTTCTCCAACGGCTCGAAACTGCTGATCGCCGGCACTGAAAACGGCAAGATCACCCCGCAATCGATCCGCGAAGTCGCGCTCAAGCGTCAGGATATTCACTATCCGAAACCGCGCGTCGTGACTCTGACTCAAGCCACCGAAGTCGGCAGCGTCTACACCCCGGAAGAAGTCCGCGCCATCAGCGCCACTTGCAAGGAACTGGGCCTGCACCTGCACATGGACGGCGCGCGTTTTTCCAACGCCTGCGCATTCCTCGGCTGCTCACCAGCGGATCTGACCTGGAAGGCCGGCGTTGACGTGCTGTGCTTCGGCGGCACGAAAAACGGCATGGCCGTGGGTGAAGCGATCCTGTTCTTCAACCACAAACTGGCGGAAGACTTCGACTACCGCTGCAAACAGGCCGGGCAACTGGCGTCGAAAATGCGCTTCCTCTCGGCACCGTGGGTCGGCATCCTCGAAAACGACGCCTGGCTCAAATACGCCCGCCACGCCAACCACTGCGCGCAGCTGCTGGCTGAACTGGTCAGCGACATTCCCGGCGTCGAACTGATGTTCCCGGTACAGGCCAATGGCGTGTTCCTGCAACTCTCGGAACCGGCCATCGCCGCGCTGACCGCAAAGAACTGGCGCTTCTACACCTTCATCGGCAAGGGCGGCGCACGCTTCATGTGCTCGTGGGACACCGAAGAAGAACGCGTCCGCGAGCTGGCCCGCGACATCCGCGAAGTCATGTCCGCCTGATCCCCCTGCACTGATCGTTCCCACGCTCCGCGTGGGAATGCCCCTCGGGACGCTCCGCGTTCCAGCCCCACCACTGTCGACATGCTTAACACCGCTATGACGCAGAGCGTCGACGGCAGCATTCCCACGCAGAGCGTGGGAACGATCAACAGGTTGTGCTTCTGCTTGGTCTACATTGTCTGTCGAGCCCTCCGCTCACATAACAATAAGCAGGAGCATCGGCATGTCGTTACAAGGCAAAACCCTGTTCATCACCGGCGCCAGCCGTGGCATTGGCCGTGAGATTGCGCTGCGTGCGGCGAAGGACGGGGCCAACATCGTTATTGCGGCGAAAAGCGCCGAACCCCACGCCAAACTGCCCGGCACCATCCACAGCGTCGCGGCTGAAGTCGAGGCGGCGGGCGGCAAGGCCTTGGCGTTGCAGGTGGATGTGCGTGATGAAGACGCGGTGCGTCAGGCTCTCGCCCAGGCCAACGAGCATTTCGGCGGCATCGATGCGCTGGTGAACAACGCCGGGGCGATCAAGCTGACGGGGGTGCAACACATCGAACTCAAGCGTTTCGACCTGATGCACCAGATCAACACCCGTGCGGTGTTGCTGTGCAGCCAGGCGGCCCTGCCCTACCTGAAGAAATCCGCCGGGCACATTCTCAACCTGTCGCCACCGTTGAATCTGGCGAGCAAGTGGTTTGCACAGTTTAGCCCTTACACCGTGACCAAGTACGGCATGAGCATGCTGACGCTGGGGATGAGTGAGGAATTTGCCAGTTACGGGATCAGCGTCAACTCACTGTGGCCGCAAACGATGATTGCCACGGCGGCGATTGAGTTTCACCTGGGTAATCGGGAGTCGTTCAAGCAGGCACGTCTGCCTTCGATCATGGCGGATGCGGCGCATGTGATTCTGCATAGCAGCGGGCGGCAGATTACCGGGCGGTTGTTGATTGATGAGGAAGTTTTGCGTGAGAGCGGTGTGACGGAGTTCGGTCAATATCGCTTTGATCGAGAAAGCGACGATGCGTTGATGCCGGATTTGTTTATCGACTGAAAAGCCCCTCACCCTAGCCCTCTCCCAGAGGGAGAGGGGACTGATTGGGGGATATTCAAGAATTACGCCGACGTGAAACTGCTTTACCGAATCCATAGTCGACTCGATATCTCAAGTCGATGTACCTCGTGAGAACAACTCGGTCAGTCCCTCTCCAAAAGAGAGAAGGGACTGATTGGGGGATATTCGAGAATTACGCCGACGTGAAACTGCTTTACCGAATCCATAGTCGACTCGATATCTC